>JAWOAO010000177.1:0-3427 GCA_046498485.1 Marinobacter sp.
CGGTTTTCAACTGGCCGTCCACCTGCAATCGCACACGATTGCGCAGGCCGTTAAGCAGCAGCGTCTGGTGAGCCTCGGCAAGGCCGAGCTCCCAGGGTCCCCCGGCATGCTTGAGCGAAGACAACGGGGACGCGCCCGTCCCTCCGTCGTAACCACTGATCAGGATCATCTCCGAATGGCCTTTAGCCACCCCGGCGGCCACGGTGCCCACGCCCACCTCGGAGACCAGCTTCACGGAGACGCGGGCCTTGGGGTTGACGTTCTTCAGGTCGTGGATCAGCTGTGCCAGATCCTCGATGGAATAGATGTCGTGGTGCGGCGGCGGCGAAATGAGCGTTACACCCGGCACCGAGTAGCGCAGACGGGCGATCAGGGCGTTAACCTTACCTCCTGGCAGCTGGCCACCTTCACCAGGCTTGGCGCCCTGGGCCACCTTGATCTGCATGACATCGGCACTGCGCAGGTATTCGGCGGTAACCCCGAAGCGGCCCGAGGCCACCTGCTTGATCTTGGAGCGCCGGTTGGTACCGTGCCGCGCCGGATCTTCACCACCCTCGCCAGAGTTGGAACGTGCACCCAGGGTGTTCATCGCCACTGCCAGCGCCTCGTGCGCTTCCGGTGACAGCGCACCCAACGACATGCCGGCAGAGTCGAAGCGGGGGAAGATGTTTTCCACCGGCTCAACCTCTGAGAGATCAACCGGCTTAATACCTTTTTTGAACACCAGCAGATCGCGCAGGGTGGCGACCGGGCGTTCATTCACCAGCGAAGCGTATTCCTGATAGTGACCATATTCACCACTGGTCACCGCTTCCTGGAGCCTGGCTACCACATCCGGGTTGAAGGCATGGTATTCCTGACCGTGTACATACTTCAGCAATCCGCCCGGAGACAGGGGTTTGCGAGGCTTCCAGGCAACCGCAGCCAGCTGTTCCTGATCTTGCTGGAAGTCGTAAAAGTCGGCACCCTGAATACGACTGGGCACGCCCTTGAAGCACAGATCAACCACCGTGTCCGCCAGGCCGATCGCTTCAAACAGCTGCGCGCCACGGTAGGAAGTGATGGTGGAAATACCCATCTTGGACAGAATTTTCAGCAGGCCCTTGTTGATCCCCTTGCGGTAATTGTTCTTGGCCTCAATCGGATCCATCAGCAGTTCACCGGTGCGGATCAGATCGTTGAGTACCTGATAGGCAAGATACGGATATACCGCAGTCGCGCCGAAGCCAAACAACACCGCAAACTGGTGCGGATCCCGCGCCCAGCCGGTTTCCACGATGATATTGGAATCGCAGCGCAGGCCTTTCTCTACCAGATGGTGATGCAGGGCACCGGTAACCATCATCGCATTGACCGGCAGCTCGCCTTCGGTCAGATCCTTATCACTCAGGATCAACAGCACCTTGCCGTCAGCAACCGCTTGCTCGGCCTCGTCACACATCCGGCGAACGGCCTGCTCAAGGCCCTCCTCCGGGCGGTAACTCATGGAAATTCTGGCCACTTCAAAACCGGGCCGGTCGTTGTTACTGAGTTTGAGGAACTTGGCTGGTGACAGCACCGGAGTGGTCAGGATAATGCGGTTGGCGTGGCTCGGGGTTTCCTCGAACACGTTCTGCTCAATGCCAAGACAGGTCTCCAGGGACATCACAATGGTTTCACGCAACGGGTCAATCGCCGGGTTGGTGACCTGGGCAAACTTCTGGCGGAAATAATCCGACAGGTGCCGGACCTTGCTGGAAAGCACTGCCATGGGCGTATCGTCGCCCATAGAGCCAACGGCTTCCTGTGCGCTTTCGGCCAGAGGACGCAACACCTGATCCCGCTCTTCAAACGAGATGCTGAACATTTTCTGATGGGCCAGGAGTTCATCCGGCTCCATCAGCTTGAACTCGGGTGTGGCCTGGTTAAGCGTGGTTTCAACCCGTAGCGAGTTCTCTTTCAGCCAGCGTTTGTAGGGCTGGGCGGTTTTCAGGCGCTGATCAATATCCCGGGTATGCAGCACTTCACCGGTTTCGGTGTCGATCGCCAGCATCTGGCCAGGCCCGACGCGCCCCTTGGCAACCACATCTTCCGGCTGGTAACCGTGTGTGCCCACCTCCGACGCCAGCGTGATGAAATCGTCTTTGGTCACCACCCAACGCGCCGGGCGCAGACCGTTGCGGTCGAGCATACACAAGGCGTAACGGCCATCTGAGATGACCAGGCCCGCCGGGCCATCCCAGGGTTCCATGTGCATGGAGTTGTATTCATAGAACGCCCGCAACTGGGAGTCCATGGTGTCGACATTCTGCCAGGCGGGCGGAATCATCATCCGCACTGCCCGGAACAGATCGACACCCCCGGCCAGCAGCACTTCAAGCATGTTGTCCATACTGGACGAATCAGAGCCGGTCAGGTTAACCAGCGGTTGCAAGGTTTGCAGATCCGGCAGGTCAGGCGAACTGAACTTGGCCGCCCGGGCAATGGCCCAGTTACGGTTGCCATCAACGGTGTTGATTTCACCGTTATGCGCCAGGAACCGGAACGGCTGAGCCAGCGGCCACTTGGGCATGGTGTTGGTCGAAAAACGCTGGTGGAATACGCAGATGGCGGTCTGCAGATCCGGGTCGCCCAGGTCTTTGTAGAAGTTGGCCAGATCAGCCGGCATCATCAGGCCCTTATAGGCCAGCGTGCGGTGCGAGAGACTGCAGATATAGAACTCGGCGTCGTCGGCCTCGGCCATGTCGCGCTCGGCATGACGACGGCCGACAAACAGGCCGATGGCAAATTCTTTTTCTGACTTGCCGGCCGGCTCAACGAAGACCTGCTCAATGCGTGGCAGGCAAGCCAGCGCCATCGGGCCCAGGCAACTGTCATCAACCGGCACGTCCCGCCAACCCATGATGTCCAGGCCCTGCTCGACCAGGCGTTTTTCAACGGTGGCCCGGCCAGCGGCCGCTTTGCTTTCGTCCTGAGCTAAAAAAACCTGGCCAACTGCAAACAAGTCACCAGGTTTTTTGCCGAACGCTGCCTCAGCAGCTTTATTGAGGAAGGCCGTTGGGCTCTGCGTAGTTTACAAGACCGGTATATAGTGGACCCCATTGTCAAGACAGTTTTTGCTCAAAATAAGCGTCAATATCGGATGAATTATCCGATCAAATTTTATCCAATTTCCAAATGCCGTTTTTAACCTCCATTTTTTATATTTCAATATTTGATTGCTTGTACTTTTGACCGATTTTGATATTATGTCCGAACCAGGTCGGAGGATAGGGCAACGACTGAGAAGCGACCCGAGCGCCGCATCTGGTAACTGAAGCATGGGGCAGTGCCGGCAAATGTCAGCCTGCCCTACATGCTTTGGTTCACAATGCGTTAAATCTCGGGGGTTTGGGGGCTGGCCCCCATTATAATTGGGCAGTTTTCCTTTTTTATCCAAGGTAATCAT
>JAWOAO010000280.1:0-9354 GCA_046498485.1 Marinobacter sp.
AGCGGCCTTCCATCACTTTTTCGTAACCGATGTAGACGGGTACAAACACAATCGGTTTACGGTGATCCCGCAGGAAGCTGCGCACCGTCATCGCGAGCATGCCGGGCCGGGGTGGCAGCATGCGCCCGGTGCGGGAGCGGCCGCCTTCGACGAAGTATTCCATCGAGTAGCCACGGGTGAACATTACATGCATGTATTCGTTGAAGACGGTGGCGTAGAGGGGGTTGTCCCGGAAGCTGCGGCGCATGAAGAAGGCGCCGCCCCGGCGCAGAATCGGGCCAATCACCGGCATATTGAGGTTGATGCCGGCGGCAATATGCGGCGGCATCAGGCCATTCTTGTACAGCACGTAGGACAGCAGCAGGTAGTCGATGTGGGAGCGGTGGCAGGGCACATAGACCACGGCATTATCCTGGGCGACTTCCTTGGCTACCTTGATGTTGTTGACCGCGATGCCTTTGTAAAGGCGGTTCCACAACCAGGCCAGCACCTGCTCCATAATCCGGATGGTGACGACAGACATGCTGGCGGCGATTTCATCGGCGTATTTATAGGCCTTGGCACGGACTTTTTCCGGCGGAATATCATCCCTGGCGGCGGTTTCCCGAATGCTTTCCTTGACGGCCTGGGTGCGCACCAGACCCTCTACCAACGTGCGCCGGTGCGACAGATCGGGCCCCAGTACCGCCTGGCGAACCCGCCGGAAATGGGTGCGGAGAATGCGCGCCAGCTTGCGCTTGGCCTTTTCTTCGTTGTCCCGGTACTCATCGACTACCTGGTTCAGTGACAGCGGCTGGTTGAACTGCACGTAGGTGTTGCGACCGTGTACCAGGATAATCAGTAATTTCTGAAGCCGGCCGGCGACAGACCAGGTGTCGGACAGCAGCAGTTTGACCAGTGACTTTTCTTTGTCTGGAGAGCGGCCCCAGAACAGGGAAACCGGGACGATCTGTACATCCTGTTCCGGATGTTCCAGCCCGAAATGAACAAGGCCGGTGAATTCTTTGGTGGGCACAGGCTTTTGTCGGCCACCCCGGAAGACATCCCCTGTGCGCTTATAGAGAAAAAAGAAGGAGTGGGCCGGGCCGTTTTTGACGGGCAGAATCTGGGTAGCACCGGGCAGGCGCGCGCGAATTACCTCCTGCTCAAGGACCAGACGGCTCGACAGTGAACTGTATTGCAGTACATAACACACCGGTTTGTCCGGATCGAGCCAGAGGGCTTCCAGAGTATTGCCGCTGACATCGGTCCTGACCCATAAAAACAGGATCTTGCGGAAAAGAGACAGGATCAGGCTGCGAAGACCCTGATAAAGTCGCATAAGATGTTACTCCGGTACTGGAAACAGGCGCCAAGTTTAACGGGTTGAGGCGGGTGCGGAAAGCGGTATACCGATTCTTGCTGGCGAATGTGATGTGATACATTGCGGTTCAGACAAATCCGCGGCGTAGAAGGTAAAAGTATGGTGAGCAATAGCACCCAGTGGGTGCCTGGCTGGTCTGAAGATGCGCCGGTGGCAGGGGATTTGCTAGTGGCGTTTTCCGGTAACAACATCCTGAAACCCGGCGATGGCTGGTTTCTGCGTTGGGGTGGTCCGGAGATGGGTGACAGCCGGCCAGAAGCCCTGGCCCTGGGCACCTGGAATGGCCAGAAGCTGTTTGTCACCACGTTACCAGATCCAGGGTTGCCGGGGCTTGAGACCGTCACCCTGAGAGATGCCCTGATCTTGTCACCAGAGGCTCCGGCCGATCTGCTCAGTACCGGCTTTCAGGTCTGGCAGTGGTGGCAGGATCACCGCTACTGCGGCCGATGTGGTGAGCGTACACAGCCCCACCCCCGGGAACGCGCTCGCTGGTGTGATCGCTGCCATATTCCCTGGTACCCCAGAATTGCCCCCTGCGTGATCGTTATTATCCGGCGAGGCCATCGCTTTCTGCTGGCCAGGTCATCCAGGGTTACCCGCAACTTCTACAGCCTGATTGCCGGCTTTGTTGAACCCGGCGAAAGCCTGGAGCAGGCGGTGGCCCGTGAAGTGAAAGAGGAAACCGGACTGGAGGTGTGCAATGTCCGCTATCAGAGCTCTCAGCCCTGGCCGTTTCCTCATCAGCTCATGGTGGGCTTCATCGCCGATTATCAGGGTGGCGAGCTATGCCTGCAGGAGGATGAGCTGGCCGACGCGGGCTGGTACAGCTCTGAGGATCACCCTCCGATCCCTCCTGAAACCACCATCGCGGGCCGCCTGATCAGTGCGATCAAGGATGACATTGCCCGCGAGCGGAGTAATCCCTGATCATGACTGTGCCCCGTGTTCTGGTGTTTGATTCTGGTGTCGGCGGGCTGAGCGTGGCTGCTCGCATACATCAGGCCCTGCCCGGCATCGAGCTGGTGTATCTGGCGGACAACGCGGGGTTTCCTTACGGGGACCAGTCTGAGCAGGTAGTGATCAGCCGTTGTTGCGCCCTGATCGGTGAGTGCCTGCGCCAGTTCCCTTGTGATGTGATTGTGGTGGCCTGTAACACCGCCAGTACCGTGGTGCTTCCGCACTTGAGAGCGATGACAGAGGTGCCGGTGGTGGGGGTGGTGCCGGCGGTCAAGCCGGCGGCTGCTTGCTCGATAAACCGGCGTATTGGCTTGTTGGCCACCCCGGCCACGATACAGCGGCCCTACCTGAGTGAATTGATTGCCGAGTTCGCCCCGGATTGCGAAATTGTCCGGGTCGGCCATCCCGGGCTGGTGGGTTGGGCTGAGCAACTGGTGCAAGGTGCCGAGCCGCCACAAGCTGCGCTCGATGAGGCGATGATGCCATTGCGTGAGGCCGCTGTGGATACCGTTGTTCTGGGTTGCACCCACTATCCCTTGCTGCTGCCCTGGCTTCGGAAAAGTTTGCCGAAGGTGACAGCGTGGGTAGAGTCGGGAGAGGCGATTGCGCGGCGGGTTGGTCATCTGCTGGCTCAATCCGGCCGCCTGGTGGAGGCGCAGATGCCCCGTGCAGGCAGCCCCCCGGCGGTGGCTCAGGCCTGTTTTACCGGCACTGCACCGGCTGATATCGCGTATTTCATGATGGCAATGGGCACGGCAGTAGAGCAGGTAACTGACAACTGGCCCGGTGTTACAGCAGCCGGGTCAGCTTGAACATGGCCAGAAACTGCAGCAGCGGGATGGCCCGTTTATGGCAGCAATAGGTTTTGAAGTTGTCACCCCGGAAGCGTGATTTGGTGAACTCCAACCCTTTGAAGTTATATAGAAAATTGCCCTTTCCATAGATACCGTGCAGCAGTCGTTTCAGCAAGCGGCTTTCCTGAGGTTCGGTCGCGCTGTCCAGCGACAGCGGAATCAGCCCCAGATCCAGAAACGGCACCCCTTCTGCTTTGAACGTCGCCATGGCGTGGGCCATCAGGGTGTAGAAAATACCCTGGCGGAAATCAGCGTTGGCACGAGAAATGTTCGGGACGTAACTGATGATCTCGTTGTTGCGATAGACCGGATCAAAGTAGATAAAACCCACAGCCTTAGCGTCCTGATAGGCGTAGAAGTGCCGCTCATTTTCCCGATAGTCCATCTCCATGGGACGGATCAGAAAGCGGATTTCGTTGCTTTTGCACTTACGGGTGCGAATCCAGGCCTCGGAAATTTCGCGGGTATGGTCGTCACTGAACCGCTCCATCACCGTAATGCCGCTTTTCTCTGCCTGATTCAGGGCTGTGCGCAGTATTTGCTTCTTTTTCCCGGTCAGGGACCATTTGCCCAGATCAATCCGGGATTCGCTGCCAAACTGGGTGCCATAAAGCCCGAATCGCAGGTGCAGAAACTCGACGACGGCTTTGGACACCTGAATATAGCAGGCATTCGGGTAGTGCTGATGAAAGCGCTCAAGCATCAGCGGGAAGTGCGCGGGTGCGCTCACCGGGTCGGACAGCACAAAGGTGCCGCCCCACTTGCGCATATAAGCGATGTAGCCAATGCCCGACACATCAAAATAGTGCATGCCCGGCTGTAGTGTTGAGAATGCTTGAGTGTGCCCGCCATATTGCTTGAGGTAGCTGATCCGTTCGGCGAAAGTGAACTGGCCGTTGGCCAGCTCCCTGATGTTGTCCAGAGCAAGAATTTGATCTGACATGACAAAGCTCCCGGTAACCTGTTGTTATTGTGCTGGTCTGAGAGGTTCAGGCGCGTTTCTGGCCAAGAATCGACCAATAGCAGTCCATGTTCAGAAGTTTGAAGTGCTTCTTCTCGGTTACCTGCAGGCCCAGCCGCTGCATATGTTCGGGATAGTTGTAGATCTTGTGGAAGGCGTTGTTGGCAAATAGCCAGAAGGTGAACACGGCCATGTACCAGTAGAGCTTTTTGAACAGGCGGGACAGGAGGTTACCGGTCGGGTAGCAGAAGTCACCCACCACCACTTTGGCATCAGCCTTGCCGAGGCGAATCAGGTGTTCCAGCACTTTGACCATCATCTCTTCATCAAACACGTTCAGGAAAAAGTTGGCGACGACCATGTCGTAATGCCCGAACTCAGCCACTTTCATGATGTCGCTGTGAATCCGCCGGATGGTCAGGTGCGGGGCTTCTTTTTGCTGGGCCTCACCGAATTTCCGGAGCATGGTCCCGGACAGGTCGACCACAGTGACCTCTGCACCCAGTTCCGCTGCGCGGATGGCATCCCGGCCGTGGCCAACACCGGCAAACAGAATGCGAGCACCTGGCTTCACCGTTTCGATGTCCAGCATGGCTGTTTTGCAGCGATGGATGTTCTTGCCGCTGTAGAAGTTGCTCAGAAAGTCATAAACGGGGCCGATGTATCTGTACTTGTCACGCATGATGGCTGCTACCTTCTTCTTGTTCCCTGGTTGACCGCCACCGTTATTGTGATTTTTGCCCTGACAACCTGTCGGACATTCCGGTGATCGGTTACTGATAACCTGAGCTTAGAGAAGGGGTTGCTTTAAAGATGTGCAGTACTGCGCAATTCCGGATACATAAAGTAACGTACCGAAACACTTTGCAAACCAGATCAATATTTAAATCAGGAATGTTCGACCATGTTCAATGTGCGATTGCTCAGGCGTTGCCGGGTGATGCCATGCTCCGGTATGAAGCATTCACGCGCCTGTTTGCCCTTTTGGGGCGCAAGCCTGATGCCGACCCGGTTGAGATAGTGCAGACCGGCCTGGCCTCGATGGCCCGGGAAAAGCCGGCACTGGCAGACTGTGAAAAACTGGCTCGCCATCTTGACCAGCTGGCACGAGAGCTGCGCGAATAACCGGTGAATGTGTCGCTCAATGATCTGCTGCGCTCACTGGCCGGTAATGATCGTAGCGGCTCCCGATGGCCGCTGCTGCAACATGCCTTCTTAAGGGTCATTTTATTGTTAGATTTTGTGTCGTAATTTTGCAATCTGTCACTGCCTTGTCACCCATTCTGTGCAAAGGTTAAGCGCAAATTCAGTTCGTGGCGCGCATTATGCAACTGGATCTGGCAGGGGGTTGTAATACGGATGCTCAGATAGCCGTGTAAAAGAGCAGGCCCCGGCCACGACATTTTCACCGGCTCCGTTCGCCGGCGACAGAGAAAACAGAGATGGAGTTCTACCATGGCAATGCCGCAGATGAATCAACATGAATCCTCCTCGAAGGTGCTCGGGCAGCTTCGGGGCAAACGGGTACTGATTACCGGTACCACAGGCTTTCTGGGCAAGGTTGTTCTGGAAAAGCTGATCAGAACCGTGCCGGATATCGGAGGCATCTATCTGCTGATCCGGGGCAACAAACGGTACCCGGATGCCCGTGGCCGTTTTCTCAATGAAATTGCGACCTCCTCCATTTTTGACCGGCTGAGAGAAACCGACCTGGAGGGATTTGACAGCTTTATAGAGAACCGGGTTCACTGCCTTACCGGCGAGGTGACTGAGCCCCGCTTCGGCATGAACGAAGACGTCTGTGGCAAACTGGCGGGTGAACTGGATGCTGTTATCAACTCGGCTGCCAGCGTCAACTTCCGGGAAGAGCTGGACAAAGCCCTGACCATCAACACCCTGTGTCTGGAAAACATCGCCGGGCTGGCCCGCCTGAACCCGCGGTTGGCAGTGCTGCAGGTGTCCACCTGTTACGTCAACGGCATGAATTCAGGTCAGATTACCGAGTCTGTGATCAAGCCCGCCGGAGAAGCGATCCCTCGTGCCAGTGACGGCTATTACGAGATCGAAGAGCTGGTGCATTTGCTGGAAGACAAGATTGCCGATGTGCGTGCCCGTTATTCCGGCAAGATCCTTGAAAGCAAGTTGGTTGATCTGGGTATCCGGGAAGCCAACCGCTACGGTTGGAGTGACACCTATACCTTTACCAAGTGGTTAGGCGAGCAGTTGCTGATGAAGGCGCTGAACGGCCGCAGCCTGACCATCGTGCGCCCCTCCATCATTGAAAGTGCGCTGGAGGAACCTGCGCCGGGCTGGATTGAAGGGGTCAAGGTGGCGGACGCTATTATCCTGGCTTACGCTCGGGAGAAAGTGTCCCTGTTCCCGGGCAAGCGATCCGGAGTCATTGATGTGATCCCGGTAGACCTGGTGGCCAATGCGATCATCCTGTCACTGGCAGAGGCGCTCGGGGAACCGGTTCGCACAAGGATCTATCAGTGCTGCAGTGGCGGCTCTAACCCGGTGTCTCTGGGGCAGTTCATCGACCACCTGATGGCCGAGGCCAAAGCCAATTACGCAGCTTACGATCACCTGTTCTACCGGAAACCCAGCAAGCCTTTTGTGGCGGTTAACCGGGGGCTGTTTGATCTGGTGGTCAGGGGTGTCCGACTACCGTTAAGCATTACCGACAAGGTGCTGAAGCTGCTGGGCAACTCCCGGGATCTCAAGGCGCTTCGGAATCTGGACACCACGCAATCGCTGGCAACCATCTTCGGCTTCTATACCGCTCCGGATTACATCTTCCATAATGACGAGTTGCAGGCGTTGTCTGCCCGAATGGGGGCTGTCGATAAAGGGCTGTTCCCGGTCGACGCTGGTCAGATCGACTGGGAAGTATATCTGCGTAAAATTCACCTGGCGGGCCTGAACTGTTACGCGCTGAAAGAGCGCAAGGTTTACAGCCTGAGAGCCTCCAGGTCGCGCAAAAAAGCGGCCTGATTCAGTCCTTTTGAATGGTCCGGGCCTTGTCCGGGCCGGCTTTTATCCCTTCGTGTTTTGCCATTCGGCAATGAACAACTATTCTTGCTAGAGTCGCTGTTAAAGCGGCGGTACCCGGCGTTGATCACCACATATCTGCGCCGGTTGGCCCGAAACTGTTGGCAGATTAGGACGTTAGTCTAATTCATTGTGCGGTGGCACACATGTTGAACTACGTGCATTGGTCTTATGGGCTAGCAATGCCCGACCACCCTGAATTTACAACAACCGACAATGACAACAGACTCTATCAAAGGGGAGCACAATGACTGACAAGCAGGTATATCCGGTGAGTCCGGAAGTGGCCGAGGGCGCTCTGGTTACGCGCGAGCAGTATGAACAAATGTATCGCCAATCGGTGGAGGATCCCGACACCTTCTGGGGCGAGCATGGCAAACGTCTGGACTGGATCAAGCCCTACAGCAAGGTCAAGAACTCGACGTACGACTACAACAACCTGTCCATTAAATGGTTTGAAGACGGTGTGCTGAACGCCTCCGCCAACTGCCTGGACCGTCATCTTGAAACCCGTGGCGACCAGACAGCGATTATTTTTGAAGGTGACGACCCCTCGGTTTCCCGCAACGTCACTTACCGCGAGTTGTACGAGCAAACCTGTAAGTTCGCCAACGTGCTCAAAGCCCAGGGCGTGAAGAAAGGCGATGTGGTGACCATCTACATGCCGATGATTGTGGAAACCGCCGTTGCCATGCTGGCCTGTGCCCGTGTTGGCGCCATCCACTCTGTGGTCTTTGGTGGTTTCTCCCCAGAAGCGCTGGCTGCCCGGGTGGTTAACGGAAAATCCCGGGTTATCATCACCGCTGACGAAGGTTTGCGTGGTGGCCGTGCAATTCCGCTCAAGAAGAATGTGGATAGCGCGCTCAAGCACGAAGACGGTGACAACGTCGAGACCGTGATCGTGGTGTCTCATACCGGCAACACCCAGGTGCCCTGGACCGAAGGCCGCGACGTCAGTTACACCGAGCTGATGAAAGACGCCTCCGCCGAGTGCGCGCCAGAGCCAATGAGCGCAGAAGACCCGCTATTCATGTTGTACACCTCTGGCTCTACCGGCGCTCCAAAGGGCGTGCTGCACACCACTGGCGGCTACATGGTGTATGCCTCGATGACTCACCAGTACGTGTTCGACTACCACGATGGTGATGTCTACTGGTGTACCGCTGACTTTGGCTGGGTTACCGGCCACAGCTATATTCTTTACGGCCCGCTGGCCAACGGCGCCATCACCCTGCTGTTTGAGGGCGTGCCGAACTACCCGGACAGCTCCCGCATGGGGCAGGTTGTCGACAAGCACAAGGTCAATATCCTGTACACTGCGCCGACGGCAATCCGCGCCCTGATGGCCCAGGGTGAGTCCTGCATGGACGGCACCAATCGCAACAGTCTGAGAATACTGGGTTCCGTGGGCGAGCCGATCAATCCGGAAGCCTGGGAGTGGTACCATCGTGTTATCGGTAACAGCAAGTGCCCGATCGTGGATACCTGGTGGCAGACCGAAACTGGCGGCATCCTGATTTCGCCACTGCCGGGCGCCGTCGATCTCAAGCCGGGTTCTGCCACCCTGCCATTTTTCGGGGTACAGCCGGCACTGGTCGACAACGAAGGTAATGTCCTGGAAGGCAAGTCCGAGGGTAACCTGGTAATCCTGGACAGCTGGCCAGGCCAGATGCGCACCATTTTCGGTGATCATGAGCGTTTCATCCAGACCTACTTCAGCACCTACAAGGGCATGTACTTCACCGGTGACGGCGCCCGTCGTGATGAGGATGGCTACTACTGGATCACTGGCCGGGTGGACGACGTTCTGAACGTATCCGGCCACCGTCTGGGCACTGCCGAAGTAGAAAGCGCGCTGGTTTCCCACGACAAGGTGGCAGAAGCCGCCGTGGTGGGCTACCCGCACGAGATCAAGGGCCAGGGTATCTATGTCTACGTAACGCTGGTGCAGGGCGAAGAGCCCAGCGACGAGCTGAAGAAAGAGCTGGTGCAGTGGGTGCGCAAGGAAATTGGACCGATTGCCTCTCCGGATGTGATTCAATGGGCGCCTGGACTGCCTAAAACGCGTTCTGGCAAGATTATGCGCCGGATTTTGCGTAAGATTGCCGCTAACGAGCACGATCAGCTTGGAGATACTTCCACCTTGGCTGATCCGGGCGTAGTGGACG
>JAWOAO010000290.1:0-10457 GCA_046498485.1 Marinobacter sp.
GCTCCTGCAACCCCTTCCTGAGCCGGGCACGTAGCTCCTGTTCATCGATATTGGTGCGCGCAATGGCCAGAATACGACTGTCCCTGGCCAGCAGGCCCGCCCGGTCCAGCTGATACAATGCCGGAAACAACTTACGCTGCGCCAGATCGCCCGACGCGCCAAACACCATCAGATCACAGGAGGTTTGCACACTATCCGCCATTCCCTCTCTCCCGGCTTCCCCGCATTATTCTGAAACAGCCATGTCGTAACTTTAACCAAATAATGACACCAGCCAGCGCGCAATCCAAGCCTGAACGTCGGTGCTGACACAATTACTACCCGCTGAACGGCTAAAACACAGTATAATCTCGTCGTATTCCAATCCTAATTGCTTGCACATCAGGGAGTAAACGGCATGGCCGCAAGTACGGCACACAGAGGCGACAACCTGCTGGCGGACATCCAGACTCGACTGGAGGCCCTTAACAAATCCGAGCGTAAGGTTGCTGAAGCCATTCTGCGTGACCCGAGTGCGGCCACCCGTTACAGCATTGCGGCGCTGGCACGGGCCGCCAACGTCAGCGAGCCGACAGTTAACCGTTTTTGCCGTGGTTTCTCCGCCACCGGCTTTCCTGACTTCAAGATCCGACTGGCGCAGAGCATCGCCACGGGCACGCCTTACGTGGGTCAGAATATTGAGCCGGACGACACCGCTGCCGAATTTGCCGACAAGATCATGCTCAGTACCATTGCCAGCCTCGACAAGGCCCGGCAGGCTCTGGACCCGCAAGCGATCGCCGCTGTCATCGACTACCTGATTCAGGCCAAACAGATCAGTTTTTTTGGCATGGGTGGCTCCGCCTCCGTGGCGATGGATGCCCAGCACAAATTTTTTCGTTTCAATATTCCGGTGTCATCCTACGATGACGCCCTGATGCAGCGCATGATCGCTGCCGGGTCCGGGGTGGGCGATGCCATCGTGCTGATCTCGTACACCGGGCGCACCCGGGAAGCGGTCGAGATTGCCCACCTCGCCCGCGCCAACGGTGCCACCGTCATCGGCATAACCAATCCGGACTCACCGCTGGCGGAGGCCTGTACAGCGGTACTCGGGGTGACCGCTCCGGAAGACACCGAGGTCTATATGCCCATGTCGTCCCGGATCATTCATCTGACGGTGATTGACATCCTCGCCACCGGCGTCACCCTCAAGCGCGGTCCCGACTTTCTGGATCATCTGAAGAGGATCAAAGAGAGCCTGAAAGCCACCCGGTTCCCACTGAGCTGACCGCTACAAAAAAAGGGTGCCGAAGCACCCTTTTTTTGTTTCTGAGCCAGACCGAATCAGTCTCGATTGACTTCAGCAACATTTCTCAGATATTGCTGATAGGCGGCGTACTCACGCTGCCCTTCAAGCTGTGTCAGGAATTGACGCAACTGCTGAAACTCAGCGCCCTCCGCATCAACATCACCTTCATGCACAGCATCAACCAGGATGATGGCCGCTTCACGCTGGCCTACTGCCTTGCCGACAGAAGGTCGATCAGTCTCGGGGCGTGGCATGGCGAACACGCGCTGCACGACGAACTGGCTGAGCCCGGCACCATCGCGACCCTGGCCTTCAAACTGTTGCCAATCACCCGCCCCCAGCGCCTCAGGCTGGCTGCCAGACTCAAGTGCCGTCATCAGTTCATCAACCCTGGCATTCAGTGCTTCACGAGTCTTGCGGGCTTCCAGTATCGCCTGTATGTCATCACGAACGTCGGCCAGTTCACGCTCGCGGGGCTCGAAATATTCACTCACCCGCGCCACCACGGAAACGTTATCGCCAACATCGATCAGTTCGGTGTTGAAGCCACCTTCCAGAACGTCACCGGAAAACAACTGGCGAACCAGGCCGGCATGATCAAAGGGCGCGGCACCGCCCTCCCGGGTAACGCCTTCCACCACCCGAACCTCAAGGCCCAACTCCTCAGCCGGACCAGCCAGATCGTCAGCGGCATAGGCTGCATCCGCCAATTGCGCCCGTACTTCGGCAAAGCGCTCACTGGCGCGGGTGCGAGCTAATTCATCTCGCAGTTCCGCCTGCAGTTCATCGAAGGACGGAACATCAGAACGACGAACATCATCCAGTCGGATCAGGTGAACACCAAAACTGGTTTCAACCGGCTCAGAAATCTGGCCTTCATCGAGCGCAAACAGCGCTTGCTCGAACGCTTCGTCATACACACCACGCCCGGCGAAGCCCAGATCACCACCCTCACGGGCAGATACTGTATCCACCGAGTATTCCTGAGCGAGGTCTGCAAACGACTCGCCGGCGGCAAGACGCTCCTGGATGGACGCCATGATTGCATCCGCTTCAACACCAGACTCAATCAGAATGTGGGCAGCACGACGCTCCTCACGGGCATACTCTTCTGCCCGTTCCTGGTAGTAAGCGCGCAGGTCGTCTTCCTGAATCTCGACGGCATCAGCCAGGGCACCAAGTGACAGCGTGAGATAGGCGGCATTCACTTGCTCCGGCTCGCGGAACTCGGCCGCGTTTTGCTCATAGAACGTCTGAATGTCCTCTTCAGTCACGGTAACCTGATCGGCCACTGCAGCTGCATTAACGGTCAGCACCCGGAAATCCCGCGTCTGGTTCTGAATGCGCAGCAGCTGGGCAACATGTTCGTCCGCGACCACACCACTCTGAGCGATGGTCGCCCGAATCTGATTGATCACATAACTCCTGCGCATGTTCTCGCGGAACTCGCCCACACCCATGCCGACGTTGCGTACCGTGCCAACAAAGCGGTCCCGATTGAACTGACCATCCACCTGAAACTGGGGCATTTGCGTGATCAGCGCGTCAATATCAGCATCGGACAACTCAAGACCCTGCCCCTGCGCGTCCAGAATCAGCACCCGCTCCTGAATCAGCGCTTCAAGCACGTCCTGGCGAATCTGGTCTTCATCCACCATCGCGGGATCCGGCTCATCCATTCGACTGATCCGTTGTTGGGTCTCAAGCTGAACGGTACGTAAAAATTCCCGTTCGGTAATGGGCTCCCCGTTTACAGTGGCTACTTCCGGCTCTCCGGAAAATCCGCCAATGATTGCGTCCATCCCCCAGATCGACAGAGAAATGATCAAAAGGCCGATAATAACCTTTGCGATGGTGCCCTGGGCATTATCCCGAATATCTTGAAGCATGTTGTTCCTGAATCCCTGTCAAGGTTCTGCTGGTGGTCGTCGCAAGGTGCAGGCCTGGCTGCTCCTTTCAAACGCAAAAAGGCGCACCCTGTCCGGAATGCGCCTTGAATTCTTATGACAGCCGCCGCGAGCGAAAGCTGCCAAAATAAGAGCCTTTACTTAACGGCGTCTTTCAGGGCCTTGCCTGCCTTGAATCCAGGCACCTTAGAGGCCGCAATCTTGATTTCAGCGCCAGTCTGCGGGTTGCGACCGGTGCGAGCGGCGCGATCCTTCACAGAGAAGGTACCAAATCCAATCAGAGTAACCTGGTCACCATTCTTCAGCGCACCGGTGATGGAGTTAGTCATAGCATCAAGCGCACGGCCAGCTGCCGCTTTTGAGATATCTGCAGACTCTGCAATTGCATCAATAAGTTCGGACTTGTTCACACTAAACCCCTTCGATTTCAGGTTGAAGATGTTCTAGGTCGGATGGTTTTTTCGAGGATGTTCCCGACTATCGCATATGCGGTCGGAGAATTCCATTCTTCAATTTTCTTATTCCACTCGGTGTTTAACCGGTGTTCGGAATAGGCACTTACTGCGCGGGAGCCCTTGGTATTGGCTGCTTCACGGCGAAACAGTTATACCAACGGGCTCTCAGGCATGTCAACAACTCATCCCGGGTTTAATGTGTATTTATGCGCTCTGCGGCATCGCTGACATCGTCTCCTGCTTTCGAGGAGGCGCCCTTTTCGGCCGAATCCGCAGTGCGCGGTTCCGGCGGATAAGCCAGCGCAATATCCAGAACCTCATCGATCCATTTGACCGGAAGAATTTCCAGAGACTCTTTTATGTTATCTGGTATCTCTTTGAGATCTCTGACATTTTCATCCGGAATAATCACTGTCTTGATGCCGCCCCGATGCGCTGCAAGGAGCTTTTCCTTCAGGCCACCGATGGGCAGTACACGGCCTCTAAGAGTGATCTCGCCGGTCATTGCCACATCGGCCCGGACCGGTATTTTGGTCAGTGCAGAAACCAGCGCCGTGCACATGCCAATACCGGCACTGGGGCCGTCTTTTGGCGTGGCGCCTTCCGGAACATGGACATGAAGGTCGTGCTTTTCATGGAAATCATCGCTGATTCCGAGCCCGGCCGCCCGGCTGCGGACCACCGTCAAAGCAGTCTGAATCGATTCCTGCATGACATCGCCCAGGGAACCGGTCTTGACGACCCGGCCCTTTCCGACTGTTAACGCACACTCAATGCTCAGCAACTCACCACCCACCTGAGTCCAGGCCAGCCCGGTTACCTGACCGATTTCGTTTTTCTCTTCCGCGAGTCCATATTTGAATTTCTTGACCCCGGAATAATCCTCGAGCATCTCTTGCGTCAGCGTGACGGAGGTCTTGTCGTTGCTTTCAACATGCTCTCTGACCACCTTACGGCAGATCTTGGCAATCTCGCGCTCCAGACCACGCACGCCCGCCTCTCGGGTGTAATAGCGGATCAGATCGCGCAGAGTCGCTTCCGAAATATCGAGCTCGCCCTTGTGCAGCCCGTTTGCCTTGAGCTGCTTCGGCAACAGGTAACGCAATGCGATGTTTACTTTTTCTTCTTCGGTATACCCCGGAATCCGGATGATTTCCATCCGGTCCAGCAGCGCCGACGGAATATTCATGGAATTGGAGGTACACACGAACATCACATCGGAGAGGTCATAATCAACCTCAAGGTAGTGATCGTTGAAGGTATGGTTCTGTTCTGGGTCAAGCACTTCCAGCAGCGCAGACGCTGGATCACCACGTTGATCCATGCCCATCTTGTCGATTTCATCGAACAGGAATAACGGGTTTTTCACACCGACTTTTGCCAGCTTCTGAACCAGCTTGCCGGGCAAAGCACCAATGTAGGTTTTGCGGTGACCACGGATTTCGGCCTCATCACGCACACCACCCAGCGCCATACGGGTGTATTTACGATTGGTTGCTCTGGCGATGGATTGCCCCAGCGAGGTCTTACCGACACCAGGAGGCCCTACCAGGCACAACACCGGCCCCTTGACCTTCTTCACCCGGCTTTGCACCGCCAGGTATTCGAGAATGCGCTTCTTGACCTCATCCAGACCGTAATGATCCTTGTCCAGAATCTCGCGGGCTTGCTCAAGGTCGTGGCGGACACGGCTTCGCTTCTTCCAGGGCACCGCCAACATCCAGTCGATGTAGCCACGAACCACCGTTGCTTCGGCCGACATGGGCGACATCATCTTGAGCTTGTTAAGCTCCGCCTCAGTCTTCTTGTGGGCTTCTTCCGGCAACCCGGCTTTCTCCAGTTTCTGCTCAAGCTCTTCGAAATCGTTATTGCCATCACCCAGGTTACCCATTTCTTTCTGGATAGCCTTCATCTGTTCATTCAGATAATACTCGCGCTGGCTGCGCTCCATCTGCTTTTTAACACGGCCACGGATGCGTTTTTCAACTTCAATCAGGTCGATCTCACCATCGAGCTTGCCCAACAGCAGGTCGACCCGCTTGCGTACATCGAGGGCCTCAAGCAGCTCCTGTTTTTCCGGAATCTGCATATCAAGGTGGGCGGCCATAGTATCGACCAGGCGCTCCAGCTCGGTGATGCCGGTCAAGGCGTTCGAGACTTCCGATGGCACCTTCTTGGACAGCTTGACGTACTTCTCGAATTCGTCCATCAACGTCTTGTTGAGCACGCCTTCTTCCCGCTCTGGAAGCGCGTCCTCGTCCATCAGAATGGCCTGGCCAGTCAAATACTCTGCTTCGGAGATATCAACAATGCTGGCGCGGGCATTGCCTTCCACCAGAACCTTGACGGTGCCATCGGGAAGACGAAGCATCTGCAGCACGGTCGCCAGAGTGCCCATGGAAAACACGTCGCCGGCGCCCGGCTCGTCTGTGGAAGCGTCTTTCTGGGCGACCAGAAGGATTTCCTTGCTGCCCTCCATCGCGGCCTCAAGGGCCTGGATAGACTTATCACGGCCCACAAACAACGGGACCACCATGTGCGGAAACACCACCACGTCGCGCAATGGCAGCAGCGGGTAGTCTTGCACAGTTTCTTCAGATATACGGGTCATAGGGAATCCTCTGACAGCATTTGATTCAGCATATCACCCATCAATTGGGGCGCAGATGAAAATTGCAATCTTTTTACGGAGTCGAAAAACCGGTAGCCGGCTTTCCTGGCCTAATGAAAAAGGGGCGTTAGACGCCCCTTTTTCAGTTTTCACCGGTTTGCTCGAAGTCGCTGATATCAGTCGTCCGGCACGGCCTTGGCATGGTCAGTATTGGCGTAGATCTTGAACGGCTCGGAATCACCGTTGATCACGCTTTCATCGATGACCACCTTGGACACATCATGCTCAGACGGAATCTGGTACATGGTATCCAGCAAAGTCGCTTCCATGATCGAGCGAAGTCCACGGGCACCGGTCTTCCGCGTCATGGCCTTGCGTGCTACCGCTCGCAAGGCTTCCTCGCGGAAGTCCAGCTCAACGCCTTCCATATCAAACAGTTTCTGGTACTGCTTGGTCAGCGCGTTCTTCGGCTCGGTCAGAATCTGCACCAGCGCTTCTTCATCAAGCTCGGTCAGCGTTGCAACCACCGGCAGACGACCCACAAATTCCGGAATCAGGCCAAACTTCACAAGATCTTCGGTTTCAACATCACGAATGATGTCACCGGTGTTCTTGATGTCGTCCGGACTCTTCACCGTCGCCGAGAAGCCAATAGAGCTGCGATCAGAACGTTCCTGAATCACCTTTTCAAGACCGGCAAAAGCTCCGCCGCAGATAAACAGCATATTGGTGGTGTCTACCTGCAAGAACTCCTGCTGCGGATGCTTACGGCCACCCTGTGGCGGAACCGAGGCAACCGTACCTTCGATCAGCTTCAGCAATGCCTGCTGCACGCCTTCACCGGATACATCCCGGGTGATCGACGGGTTGTCAGACTTACGCGAGATCTTGTCGATCTCGTCAATGTAGACAATGCCGCGCTGGGCCTTGTCGACATCGTAGTCGCACTTCTGCAGCAGCTTCTGGATGATGTTTTCGACATCCTCACCCACATAACCCGCTTCCGTCAGCGTGGTGGCGTCGGCAATGGTAAAGGGCACGTTCAGCATGCGAGCCAGGGTTTCTGCCAACAGCGTTTTACCGCTACCGGTCGGACCGATCAGCAGAATGTTGCTCTTGCCCAGCTCCACATCGCTCTTGCCTTCGCCATAGCGCAGGCGCTTGTAGTGATTATAGACTGCGACTGACAGCACAACCTTGGCACGATCCTGGCCAATTACATACTCATTCAGAGTTTCGCGGATTTCTGCCGGCGTCGGGAGGCGGTCACTGGCCTCTTCCTGGGCGTTCTCCTGAATCTCTTCCCGAATGATGTCATTGCACAAATCAACACACTCGTCGCAGATGAACACCGAGGGCCCTGCAATGAGCTTACGGACTTCATGCTGGCTCTTTCCACAAAACGAGCAGTACAGCAACTTGCCGTTATCGTCGCCCCTGCCGTTTCTTTCATCTGCCATTGAAATACCTCAATTCTTCATTGGCCGGCGTTAAAAACCAATACGCCGGCCAGGGATGATGCGATGACTTTCAGTATTATTTATTCGGTACGCGCTTATCAAGCACTGTATCGATCAGCCCGTACTCTTTGGCCTGATGCGGATCCATGAAATTATCCCGATCGGTATCCCGGGCGATGGTTTCCAGATCCTGACCGGTGTGCCGGGCAAGAATCGTATTCAGAGTGTTCCGAATCTTCAGTATCTCACGGGTATGGATCTCGATATCCGACGCCTGCCCCTGATAACCACCCAGCGGCTGATGAATCATCACCCTGGAATTGGGCAAACAGGCCCGCTTACCTTCGGCGCCACCGGCAAGCAGAAAGGCACCCATACTGGCAGCCTGACCGATACACAAGGTTGCCACATCCGGTTTGACGAACTGCATGGTGTCATAAATAGACATGCCAGCAGACACCGAGCCACCCGGGCTATTGATATAGAGATGAATATCCTTGTCCGGATTTTCGGATTCCAGGAACAGCAACTGGGCAACCACCAGGTTGGCCATGTGATCTTCAACCTGGCCGACCATAAAGATCACCCGCTCTTTGAGCAGACGTGAGTAGATGTCGAAAGAACGCTCTCCGCGTGCCGTCTGTTCAATTACCATCGGCACCAGACCAGCGCTGGTTATCATTGTTGGGCCATCAAACGGTTTCTGCGTCATGTGCGCCTGAACTCCTTATGGACAATGGGCATGGACTCCCGAGGCAGGATATCCGTAAGTCACAAACGGGATATCGCTATACTGTGCCACCACTGAGTCCAGATGAAAACAGCCGGACACGCCGGCTGTTTCCAGAAAGCGATTCCGGGCCAGGCCCGAAGTGATCAGCGCTGGGGCTGACCAGCCTGAACCGCTTCCTCATACTTCATTTGCTTCTCTGTCACCTTGGCCTGACCAAGCACAAAGTCGACCACGGCGTCTTCCAGAACAGACGACTCGATCTGAGCTTTCTGCTCCTCATTGGTGCTGAAGTGCGCAATCACTTCTTCAGGCTGTTCATACGTAGATGCGATCTCCTGGATCTTTTCATCTACTTGCGACGGCTCTGCTTTCAGGTCGTTTTTCTTGACAACTGCCTGGAACAGCAAGCCGGTCTTGACGCGACGCTTGGCCTGCTCTTCAAAGATTTCCTTCGGCAGCTGCTGGAAATCTACCTGACCACCAAAACGCTGAACGGCATCCTGGCGCAGACGATCGATTTCCTGGTCAATCAATGAAGCCGGGACATCCAGTTCGGTGGTTGCCAGCAAGCCGTCAACAACGTCATTCTTGACCTTGTTGGACACCGCCTGCTTGAGCTCCCGCTCCATGTTTTTCTTCACTTCTTCACGGAAAGCGGCTTCGTCTTCGGCTTCAATACCGAACTTCTGGAAGAACTCCTGGTTCAACTCAGGCAGTTGCGGCTCTTCAACCTTGTGAATCTTGATCTCGAACTTGGCAGGCTTGCCAGCCAGATCTTCGTTTTGGTAATCCTCCGGGAAGGTCACTTCAATTTCCAGCTCTTCGTCGGTCTTGCCGCCAACGAGGGCTTTTTCGAAGCCTGGAATCATCTGGCCGGAGCCCAGGGTCAAACGATGCCCCTCAGCGGCACCGCCTTCGAACTCTTCACCGTCGATCAAACCTTTGAAGTCAATGGTCAGCACGTCCTTGTTCTTGGACTTGCGCTTGACTTCCTTCATGGTGGCCTGCTGGCCACGCAGGTTATCGATCATGGTGTCGATGTCTTTATCAGTGACTTCGGCAACCGGCTTCTCGATGTCTACCTTGCTCAGATCACCCAGCTCAATTTCTGGCAACACTTCAAAAATGGCCACGAACTCGAGGTCTTTACCCTCTTCCATGGTCTTCGGCTCGAACTTCGGCCAGCCGGCCGGATTGACGTCCTGCTCCTGCAGTGCCTTGATGTAGTTGTCGCGCATAGCCTCACCAACGACTTCCTGGCGAACGCTTTCACCGAAACGACGCTTGACCACGCTCATGGGCACCTTGCCGGGACGGAAACCGTTCAGGCGAACCGTGCGCGCAGTATCCTGCAGGCGTTTCTGGACCGCTTGGTCGATTTCCTGGGCGGGCACACCAATCGTCATGCGACGCTCGATGTTAGATGTCGTTTCAACAGACACTTGCATGGAGGTTCCTCAAATTACATATTCTGTATGTGGATGAAAATTAAACTAAAATCCCGGACGGAGCAATTCACCCCAAAGGGATGCAAAATTAAAAGCCGGTAGTTTACCACGGTTTACCCCGCCGAGAGAATCACCCAGCACGTTTCAATGATGGATTGAGACCGGGAACACAACCGGGATGTTCAGAAGTAATGGGGGCAATACAGGAAAATGAAAGGGTGGTGCGAGAGGAGAGACTCGAACTCTCACAGGTTTCCCCGCTGGAACCTAAATCCAGTGCGTCTACCAATTCCGCCACTCTCGCGTATCCGGCACTGCACTGAAACGAAGTTACAGAACATGCGGAAAAATCAAATCAGAGGAAAAGTGGGGTGGACGAAGGGGATCGAACCCTCGACCGCAGGAGTCACAATCCTGAGCTCTACCAACTGAGCTACGCCCACAACTGCGCCTCGACCGACTCGGGCTCCTCCTCCACTTCGGCGCGGGCCGCGTCGATCTCGGCCCAGGCGGACGGCTCCATCATCGGCAGGATCACGTTGTCGGTCTTCG
>JAWOAO010000029.1:0-6180 GCA_046498485.1 Marinobacter sp.
GGGACGGAAGGATTTGAACCTTCGACCCCTTGCACCCCATGCAAGTGCGCTACCAAGCTGCGCTACGCCCCGTACTCCGCTAGCCAAGAGAAAGCAGACTTGTCTCAGTGGCTTAGCGGGAGCGAAGTCTACACCAGCCTACGGGGAAAATAAACAGGGGACTGGTGTTTTTCTTGGGGTCGTCCGTGCAGCTTGGCTTGTCTCAGTGGAAGAATGGATTGCAGAAGTTTAAAACTTGGCGTCGAAACCCTATGAACTGAGGGTTTTTGAGTCTTGATGAATCGAAGCCGTCGCTGACCAGGAAACTGGTCTATCCTTTCCCGGTGAGGCTGTGTCAGGTTCAAGATTTTGATGTTTTGAGTTCAAAGTAATAGGATGGATGGCTTGTAACGTTTGAATATAAACTCACGCTTACAGAACCTGAACGAATATTCAACAGTTACCTAATCGGGAGGCTCCCACGTGGGCAAGGTAGTGAAAGACGAATATCAGACGGATTATGTCGCGGGCCAGGATAATATAAGACCGTTTGGCCTCGACCTCCATAACTGGGTATTTCCAGTAACCGCAGTGCTTGTTGTGCTGTTTGTTGTCGTAACCCTGATTTTCCCCTCAGCGGCCAAAGAGACACTCGATGGCCTTAAATGGGACATTATTGCCAGTTTTGACTGGTTTTTCCTGCTGAGTGCCAATGTTTTTGTGGTCGTGAGCCTGGCTCTGATTTTCCTGCCCATTGGCAAGATCCGGATCGGCGGGCAAGACGCAAAACCTGAGTTCTCCAGAATGTCGTGGTTCGCCATGCTGTTTGCTGCCGGTATGGGCATCGGCCTGATGTTCTGGGCGGTGGCAGAGCCTGTGGCCTACTATACCGGATGGTATGAAACACCCTTCAACGTAGAAGCCTATTCCGCAGAAGCCCGAGATATGGCGATGGGGGCAACGCTGTTCCATTGGGGCTTACACCCATGGGCGATTTACGCCATTGTTGCTGTGTCGCTGGCTTTTTTCGCCTACAACAAAAATATGCCGCTGACGATCCGTTCGGCGTTTTTTCCATTGCTGAAAGACAAAGTATGGGGTTGGCCTGGTCACATTATTGATATCCTGGCAGTCGTCGCCACCATTTTTGGTCTGGCAACGTCTTTGGGGTTTGGTGCGCAGCAGGCGGCGGCTGGTCTTGACTACCTGTTCGGCATCGGGGCTGGCATCAATGTGCAGATGGCGATCATTGTCGGGGTGACCGCGCTGGCGTTGGTTTCCGTGCTGCGAGGCCTGGATGGTGGCGTCAAGGTGCTCAGTAACATCAACATGTTCACCGCGGCCGTGTTGCTGTTTTTCATTATCTTCGCCGGTCCGACGATGACCATTATCGAATCCATCTGGATTACCTCATCCTCGTATGTGGTAAATGTGGTGCCACTGAGCAACCCGTTCGGCCGTGACGACGAAGCCTGGTTCCAGGGTTGGACGGTGTTCTACTGGGCCTGGTGGATTTCCTGGTCCCCGTTCGTGGGCATGTTCATCGCCCGGGTTTCCAAAGGGCGCACGGTTCGGGAGTTTGTGACCGCGGTACTGATTGTCCCGACTCTGATCACCACGGTGTGGATGAGCGCTTTTGGTGGTTCTGCGATTGAGCAGATTCAGCAAGGTGTGGGTGCGTTGGCGGAAGATGGTCTGACCGACGTGTCACTGGCTACCTTCCAGATGTTCGCCAACCTTCCGCTAACCGAGATCGTTTCGTTCGTGGGCATCGTGTTGGTACTGGTGTTCTTTGTGACGTCTTCGGATTCCGGCTCGCTGGTGATCGACAGCATTACCGCCGGCGGTAAAACCGATGCGCCGACGGCTCAGCGTGTGTTCTGGGTGGTAATGGAAGGCGCTATTGCGGCGGCGCTGATCTTTGGCGGTGGCGACGATGCCCTGGGTGCAATTCAGGCGGTTGCCATCAGTGCCGGCTTGCCGTTCACGGTGATTTTGCTGGTCATGACCTGGGGCTTGCTCAAAGGCCTCACTCAGGAGCGCAAGCTGTTGTTGCAACGAGGCGAGTTAGTCTGATTCGATAACTTGCTGGCACAAAAAAAACCGGAGCATCGCGCTCCGGTTTTTTTATGCCAGAAAACCGCTAGTGTTTACCAAACGCGGCCATCGCGTAATGCACCCGTTCTCTGGGGCTGAAGTGCGGACGCTTGAGGGCCTCGATGTTGGTCAGCCTGGGCAGCAGGCCTTCACCGTTGGCCATCTGAATGGCCAATCCCGGCCGGGCGTTCAGCTCAAGCAGCAGCGGTCCCTCGTTAGCATCCACCACCAGATCGACTCCCATATAGCCAAGGCCGGTTGCCTCGTAACACCTTGCGGCCATTTCCAGCATGTCTTCCCAGCCATCGATCTTGATGTTCTCAAGGGGCAAACCGGTGTCTGGGTGCAGGGTGATGGGCCGGTTAAACTGAACCGCATTGAGGCTGCGCCCGGTGCTGAGGTTAAGGCCGACGCCAACGGCACCCTGATGCAGGTTGGCCTTGCCGTCCGACGCTTTGGTCGCAAGCCTGAGCATGGCCATCACCGGATAGCCCTGAAAAATGATGATGCGGATGTCCGGGACGCCCTGAAAGGAGAACTTGGCGAGGGCAGGGGAAGACTGCACCAGGCTCTCAACAATGGCGACGTCGGGTGTTCCTGCCAGGGAATACAGGCCGGCGAGGATGTTGGTCAGGTGGCGCTCCAGCATGGCGACGGAGATCCGCACGCCCGAGGCTTTGACGAAGTTGTCTTCATCGCGCCCGACAATGACGGTAATGCCCTTGCCACCGGAGCCCTTGGCGGGTTTGATGGCAAAGCCGTCCAGGTCTTCTGACATTTCGCGAAAGTGAGAAATTTCATGTTGCTGGCGCACAATCTGCAGCAGTTTGGGGGTTTTTACGCCGTACTCGCTGACCGCCAGCTTGGTTTTCAGCTTGTTGTCGACCAACGGGAACGATGACCGTTGATTGTACCGGCCAATGTAACCCACATTGCGCCGATTCATGTTGAGTATGCCCAGTTTTTTCAGTTTGCCCGGAGAAATCCAGTCCATGTCAGTCGTAGGCCTTCATCGGAGTGAAGCGCCGCAACTCGCTGAGCTTGTAGCCGGTGTATTGGCCCATGAGCAGAATCAGGCCGAGCACCACCAGGTGCAGCTCCGGAAAGTTGAAGGTCAGGTGGCTGGCCAGTGCGGTGCTCATGACCAGATAGGCGCAGATCGCCACAAACAGGCTGCCGCTGCCCTGTGCCAGAACTTCCCGGGGGCCGTCTTCTTCCCAGAGAATAGACATGCGCTCGATGGTCCAGGCAATGATCACCATCGGGAAGAAGGTCACGGTCATGCCGGTATTGAAGCCCATCTGATAGCCAATGATGCTGAGCCCGGCGGTGATGAAAATGACCAGAATGATCAGCGCCGAGATGCGCGATACCAGCAGCAGATTCAGGCTTGAAAGGTAACCCCGTAACACCAGACCAATGGCCACCACCGACAAGAAGGCAACCAGGCCTGGTACCAGCGTGGTCTGGACAAAGGCTACCGCAATCAGCACCGGCATGAAGGTGCCGGACGTGCGAATGCCAATCACAATGCGCATGAAGGCCACAATCAGCGCGCCCAGGGGCAGCAACAGCAGCATTCGGAACATGCCTTGCTCTTCGATCGGGAGCTGGTAGAACCCGAGTACCCCCAGCCCTTTCTGGTCCGCTTCCTGCGTTGCCAATTGCAGCGCGGGCACGGTTTGTCTGAGCATGGAGAAGCTGACCTGGGAGTTGCCACCGCCAATTACGTCCAGCAGGGATTCGGAACCCTGACGCCAAAGCAACAGGTGTTCAGGGACACCTTGCTCGGCGGTTCTCGGATCAAAGGTCAGCCAGCGATCGCCGTTGTGAATTTGCAGGAACGGCATCAACTGTTGGCGCCGGCGGGCGTCTTCCAGCTTCAGGCCGTCGGCCGTGCGCGCGGGAATACCGGTGTGATTGAGCATTCGAACCAGCAGTTGCAGGTAGTTGTCATCAGACACCAGCAGGGGGGTGTTCTGGGTGCGGCTGTCCGGTTGTAACAACTGGATCAGCTCGCGGGTGAGGCTTTCCGGTGAGCTGGAGCGTTCGGTGGCCTGGCGCAGTAATTCACGCACCGCGGTTGCCTGGGGCTCTTCCCAGAATGCCGGTGTGGCTCTTGGCTTTCGGATGCGGGCACTTTCCGTGGCGGACTCCTCGGGCACAAACTGCACCTTGTAGTACAGCGTTTGTGGCCCGGACACTTCCCGCTTGGTCCACTCGGCCCGGCGGCTGGCTGAAGTTTCGAGAACCGAGAAACCATAGCCAGGAGAGGCCGCCTGTTCGGTCAGAATGCTGAAGCCTGGCGGTTGCTCGGGAATGTGCAGGCTGACTTGAGCGGCTTCGTTCTGACCTTCAAAATCAATCCGGGCCTCGATCATCCAGACCGGACGTTGCTCACCGGTCATCCAGGGCACACCCAGCTCGACATGGCGCCAGGTGGCAATGCTGATGCCGGCCGCAATCAACAGAAAGACAAACACGTAAAACGGAGCCCTGGAGCGCACAATCACGAGTCGTCCCCGTTCGCTGCGCGCTTCCGGTAGGCGTCGGGGAGTTCAGTGGCAAACTCCTTGCCGACGTCAATCAGCATGACATCGCGCAGGATATTGCGACCGACCAGCACCTCATAGGTAAGGTTGGCGCGATCGGCGAGGGTAAATTCAGCAACCTGTTGATGGTTACCGATAGCAAACTGAAGCTCGACCACCACCCGCCGTTCGGCTTGGTCGGTGCTGGCCTGAATGACACGAACCCGGCGCGAGATTTGACGTTCCATAGTCGCCCATTCGTTATCAGCTCCAGGCACTGGCACCTCAAACCGCACCCAGTTGCTGCCGTCGCGTTCAAAGCGTTGGACGTCGCGGGCGTGAATGGATGAGGTTTCAGCACCGCTGTCGATGCGGGCGGTGTAGGTATGCCCGGGGCCTGCCAGATAGAACTTTTCCAGTTCGCCCACAATGACCTTGCCTTTGAGCCGGTCTGCCCGGCCCTGGTTTTCCGGGACGGCCGGGCAAACCGGTTGGACTGCCGGCGGGCACGATGGCCGTTTTACCTGAGTGCTGATGGCGTCAAGAATGGACTGGGTGGCAGTCAGATTGTGCTGTAGCAGTTGCTCTTGCCGGACTGTTGCGTTGTTCTCCATGGTGACCAGAGTGGCTCTCTGGGTGTGCACGGCGGTCCTTATGTCTTTTAGCCCATCCTTGGGCACCATGAAGTATTGATCTGCAGAACAGCCGGCAAGCACAAGCGCCAGTCCCGGAATCGCGAGCATGACGGTGCGTCGGGGCCGGAAGAACTTGTAACCCATCGAATTCCCCTGAATTGGCTGCCTGACACGTGTGTTAACCAGGTAAGGGCACAGCCGTTGAATGTGTTGCTGAATCAGGCGGCGAAGTATACTACAACACACGTGTGTGGATACTTTACAGTTGGTTAAGGCCAGCAGACCTGGCTCAGCGCCGCAGCCGGCTGTCCTGACCCAGTAGGGTTTCACAGCGGAGAAATTCCTGAATCACCGGTGAGCAGTTCAGGTAGAACAGCAGGAGTTCCCTCTGGATGTCCTGGTCCTGAATTCGGGCGGCAAAGCGGATCACCTCTTTCAGGGTATGATCGCTGGCCCCGGTATGTTTCGGCACGGCCAGGGATTTGCCGTATCGGGCGTTGAGCAGAGAGATCAGGCGCTCCAGGTGAAACTCGCCGGTATGGGTGATGTGGGGAATAACCCGCACCTTCTGGTCACCGCCTCTGGATCCGGGATCGCGCGATTCGTCGCCGTTCCGGGCTACGTCATCCGCGTGCATGACGTCTGCGCCTAACTTTCTCCAGAGTTCTTTAAGCATGGGTTGACCCTGCCGTGGCGGGTTTGAATCGATGGACTCAGGCGCCGTTAAACGATCGCTTTATTCGTTGTAGTGGAAATTACGCTGGCCGTCCAGAACCGGATTCCGGCTCTTTTCTGAAATGCCAATCAGTCGGGGCTGGAGGCGCATACTGGTGGTCATTGATAATAAAGAGTTAATGGGCACAGCGCTCCGTGCTTGGGGTAGACTGTGGCGTTCCGTTCATTGTTCAAATTCCTGATTCGAACCTGTTGCAAAAGGA
>JAWOAO010000055.1:0-4951 GCA_046498485.1 Marinobacter sp.
ATCTTCAAGCTGGGCAATAAATACAGCTCGGCCATGAACGCCACGGTGCTGGATGAAAACGGCAAGGCCGTGATCATGGAAATGGGCTGTTACGGCATTGGCGTGTCCCGCATTGTCGCGGCGTCCATCGAGCAGAACCATGACGACAAGGGCATCATCTGGCCCGACGCCATTGCCCCGTTCGAGGTCGCCATTGTAACCCTGAACGGGCACAAATCAGCGGTGGTGGCAGAAGCCGGCGAGAAGCTCTACGAGCAACTGCGCCAGGCTGGCTATGACGTACTGCTGGACGACCGCAACGAGCGCCCGGGTGTGAAGTTTGCGGATATGGAGCTGATCGGTATTCCGCACCGGTTCGTGGTGTCCGAGCGTGGCCTCACCGCAGGCACCCTGGAATACAAGGGCCGTCGCGATGAAGACAAGCAGGATATACCAGTGGAAGACACCCTGCCGTTCCTGGTAAAAAGGTCTCCGAAAGGCGGTTTGTAAGATCCCTTCAGCCGCTCCGGGGGTCGCGATAGCGACCATCCGGAGCGGCTGCACCAGGGCTACCGGCGCCCTACCACGCCCGGTTCCATCTCCAGCTCGACCCCGAACCTGGTCTGCACCGACTCACGAACCGCCTCCGCCAGACCCAGCACATCCTCACCAGAACCACCCGAGTGGTTGATCAATACCAGCGCTTGCCGGTTATGGATGCCAACCCGGGCATTACGAAAGCCTTTCCAGCCGGCCTGATCAATCAGCCAGGCGGCAGCCAGCTTGACGCCGTTGTCGGCCGGATAGGACACCACCTCGGGAAACTGTTCCTGCAACTGCTCGAAGCGCGCCCTATCAATCACCGGATTCTTGAAAAAACTGCCCACGTTGGGAAGCACCGAAGGATCTGGCAGCTTGCGCCGGCGCACGGCCATAACGGCTTCTGCGACCTCCAGCGGCGTCAGTGAAGAAGCGGCAGCGGTATCGCCCAGATACTCCTGAAGGTCACGATAACCGAGTTTGAGCGGCTGTGACCGGGATAATCCCAGCCTGATTTCCAGAATAATGTAACGGCCGGGGTGGCGCTTGAACAGACTGTCCCGATAGCCAAATTGGCAATCCGCTGCGGTCAGGGTGACAACGTCCATGGTGGTGCGGTCGAGCGCGGTGACGCTTTTGAGGGTATCAGCCAGCTCAACCCCATAGGCACCAATGTTCTGTACCGGGGCCGCGCCGGCAGTACCGGGAATCAGCGCCAGGTTTTCAATACCACGGTAGCCCGAACGGGCCGCGTACAGCACCGCCTCATGCCAGTTTTCACCCGCACCCAGTACCAGCACCGCGTCCTCGCCATGGATCTGCTCCCAGCGACGCCCCCGGACGGCCATGTGCAGCACCAGGCCGTCATAGTCGCCCACGAACACCAGGTTGCTGCCACCCCCGAGCACCAACGTATCCAGCTTGTGCTGAACGGCCCAGCCCAGCGCTGCCCGTAATTGGGCAACATCACCGATCGTCGCCAGATAATGAGCCTGGGCGGCAACCGCCAGGGTGTTCAGATCGCGCAGGCTGGCGCGCTCGGTGAGCTCAAGGCCTGAGTTCACGCCAGTGGCCGGAAATGAGCTTCCGCCGTCGGTGAGCGGCCGATATTGCCCAGACTCACGAACAATACGCTGACCTGTTCAGGCATAACGTCCTCCTGCTTCCAGCAAAGCCCGAACCCGGGCCAGGTCTTCCTCGGTATCCACGCCCGGGGCGGGCGGTCGATCGGCGATGTCCACATGAATGCGGGCGCCGTTGTAAAGTGCCCGCAATTGTTCCAGCGCTTCTATCTGCTCGGTTGGCGCCGGCGCCCAGCTGACAAATTGGCCAAGCACGCTGGCGCGGTAGCCGTAGATGCCAATGTGCCGGAAATAGCCAATGCCCTCCGGCAAATCGACATCGGCCACCGAGGCATCCGCCGGCCAATAATCCCGGGCCCAGGGAATCGGTGCCCGGCTGAAGTAGTGGGCCATACCGCGCGCGTCAAACACCACCTTCACCACGTTCGGGTTAAACACCTGCCGGGGATCGTGAATACGCTCACACAGGGTCGAAATAGCCACCTCCGGATAATGATCCAGATTCTCCGCCACCTGGTTGATCAAGGCCGGCGGGATCAAAGGCTCATCGCCCTGCACGTTGACCACCCGATGGTCCGGATCCAGACCCAGTTTTCTGGCCACCTCTTCCAGGCGGTCGGTGCCACTGGCGTGATGGGGTGACGTCATCACCACCTCCGCGCCAAAGCCCAGGCAGACTTGCTGAATCCGCGGGTCGTCCGTGGCGACCACGACTCTGCTGGCTCGACTTTCTTTGCCACGCTCACACACATGCTGGATCATCGGCTTGCCAGCAATCATGGCCAGCGGCTTGCCCGGCAATCGACTGGAGGCGTAGCGGGCGGGAATGACAACGGTAAATGACATGCGGGTGCGTCCTGCGGGCCGGTTGATCAGTGTTTATCGAGCCGTTCGTCCGTGCTCAGGGTGCGGGCCTCAACGGCCAGCATCACCGGAATGCCCTCGCGGATCGGGAAGGCCATGGCGTCGTGATAGCAGATCAGCTCAGTGCGGGCTTCATTAAGTTTGAGGTCGCCCTTACAGACCGGACAGGCCAGCATGGCCAGCAGTTTCTTATCCATGGTGTGTTCTCTCAGTATTTTGTTGGTGCAACCGCCCGGCGCATTCCCCGAGCCGTTCCAGAAAACGTTGTTCAAAAGGTTCCGACAGACAGGCATCCACCGTCAATACCCAGGCGTTGTCCGGCGCAAAGCCCCGGCACTTGACCGCATCCTTTGCCGTCATTACCAGCCACTCTCCCGCATTAGAACCAAGATCTTCCGGGCGGAAACGATGATGATCGGCAAACGCCGCTTCCTGAACCTGCGCGCCCAGCGCCCTGAGCGTGTCAAAGAACCGGGCGGGATTACCAATACCGGCGACGGCGCGCACGGACTGGCCGTTGAGCGCTTCTGGCGCCAGTGTCTCACCCGAATTCAGATTGACCACAGAGCATGGCTGCAGAGTCATGGCGTGAATCTCCGGGTGCCCGATGTCGGCAAAATCCTCAATCTGCTGGCCGGATTGCGGAAACTCGGCCCCGTTCAGAATCACGAAATCGACGCTCGCCAGGCGCGAGGTCGGCTCACGCAGTGGCCCCACCGGTATCAGCGCACCATTGCCGATGCCACGGCGGGCATCAAACACCGCCAGCTCGATGTCCCGGGGCAGGCGATAATGCTGAAGGCCATCATCGCAGATCAGGACATCACCGAGTTTTTGTTGCAGGGCCCAGTGCGCGCCCCGGCACCGATCCGGATCAACCACCACCGGGCAACCGGTGGCAATGGCCAACATCAATGGCTCGTCCCCGCAGACCGAGGCCGGCGTGCTGTCTTTTACCAATAACGGGTAGCTGTCGCTTTTGCCGCCATAGCCACGGCTGAGAATGATCGGCTGCCAGCCCTCCTGCTGCATCCGCTGCACCAGGCGCGCGGTCAGCGGCGATTTGCCGGTGCCGCCGGCGGTGATATTGCCAACCACCACCACCGGTACCGGCAAGGCTTCATGGCGAGCACGCCAGGCCTTTCGGCGCTTTGATTCAGCAACGGTGCGATACAGCCAGGCCAGCGGCGCAAGCAACGCCAGGGGCCTGCCCTGGCCGTACCACAAACGGTCAATCAGGCGGCCGCTCATGAATGTTCGCTGAACTGGATCTGGTGCAATTTGGCATAAGCACCATCGGCGGCCAGCAGCTCCTCATGGGTGCCAGACTCCACAATGTGCCCCTTGTCCATCACCAGAATCCGGTCCGCCTTCTCTATGGTGGACAACCGGTGTGCGATAACCAGTGTGGTCCGGCCTGCCATGACGGTTTCAAGAGCTTCCTGAATGTGCCTTTCGGACTCTGTGTCCAGGGCTGAAGTGGCCTCATCCAGAATCAGAATGGGTGCGTTCTTCAAAAGCGCGCGGGCAATCGCCAGCCGCTGACGCTGGCCGCCAGACAACATCAGGCCGTTATCGCCAATCACCGTATCGAGGCCTTCCGGCATGCGATCAATAAATTCCAGAGCATGGGCTTTGGCCGCGGCTGACCGGATTTCGTCACGGGTACAGTGACGTAACACGCCGTAGGCGATGTTAGCCGCAACGGTGTCATTGAACAGCACCACATTCTGGTTAACCAGGGCAATCTGGGCGCGCAGACCTTTGAGGGAAAACTCTTTCAGGGAGTGCCCGTCAATGCGGATATCACCGCCGGTGTATTCATAGAACCGGGGCAGCAGACTGACCATGGACGACTTGCCACTGCCGGAGCGGCCTACCAGGGCGACACTCTGGCCGGCTGGCACACTCACCGATATGCCATCCAGCACGTTGTCCAGTTGGTCCCGATAACGGAAGCACACCTGGTCGAATTCGATGTCGCCATTCACCCGCTCGGGCGAATACTGGCCAGCGTCTTCTTCGGGCTCCTCGTCCATGGTCTCAAAAACGTCATAAGCAGCGGCGACACCTTTCTGAATCTTGGCGTGCACCGACGTTACCTGGCGAATGGGCTTGGCCATGGTGGTTGCTGCGGTAATAAAGGCAATCAACTGACCGGTGCTCATTTCACCCCGGATTTCCGGCGACAGCATGGTCCAGACCAGCGCAGCAATGGCAATGGCCACCAGCACCTGGATGATCGGCACACTGATTGCTTGTGTCGATGCCATCTTCAGGCTCTGCTTGAGGTTACGGTTGCTGACATCGCGAAACCGCTCCCGCTCATAGTCTTCACCACCAAAGGTTCGGACCACCCGATAGCCGGAGATCGACTCCGAGGCGACGTGGGTAATGTCGCCCATCGAGCCCTGGATGCGTTGGCTGATCTTGCGAAAACGTTTGCTGGCGTAATTCACCACCAGCCCGATAACCGGGCCCACAGT
>JAWOAO010000245.1:0-4156 GCA_046498485.1 Marinobacter sp.
CGCCATTGCGCACCAGACACACATCGCCCAGGTAGATTTCCAGCGCTTTTAAATCCAGGTCTGGCACTCCGGCGCGGCCAACTGCCGCCAGAATCCGGCCCCAGTTGGGGTCGGAGGCAAACAAGGCGGTCTTGACCAGCGGCGAATGCGCCACCGTGTAGGCAACGTCGAGCGCTTCCTGCTGGCGGGACGCGCCACTGACCTCAATCGTGACAAACTTGGTGGCACCTTCACCATCCCGGACAATAGCATGGGCGAGGTCCAGATAGACCTGCCGCAACGCTTCTCTCAGTTTCGGCAACTGAGGGCTGTCGGCGACAATCTCCGGGCCACCGTAATGCCCACTGGCCATCAGCATGCAGGCATCGTTGGTTGACGTGTCACCGTCGATGGTAATCCGGTTGAAAGACTTTTCACCGAGCTCGGAGGCCAGCGCCTGCAATACGTCCGGTGCAATCCGGGCGTCGGTGGCGATAAAACCCAACATAGTGGCCATGTTGGGCCGAATCATACCCGCACCTTTGCTGATACCGGAGATTGTCACCGGGTAGCCGTCCAGATCGACCCGAACCGACGCCCCTTTGGGGCGAGTGTCGGTGGTCATGATGCCGTTGGCAGCCTCGGCCCAGCGATCTTCACCGGTGTTGGCAAGGGCATCTGGCAACGCCTGCACGATCTTGTCAACCGGCAGTGGCTCGCCAATGACGCCAGTAGAAAACGGCAGCACCTCGGCGGCACCGACCCCCGCTGTTTCCGCCAGCGCCTGGCAACACTGCAGAGCGTCGGCCATGCCACGGTCACCGGTGCCGGCATTGGCATTGCCGGTGTTGATCAGCAAATAGCGCGGGGCACTCTCGGCCAGGTGACGCCGACTGATCACCACCGGGGCGGCACAAAACTGGTTGCGGGTAAAGATGCCGGCGACACGGGATTCCGGTGCCAGCTCGAACACCACAATATCCTTACGACCGGGCTTCTTGATGCCTGCGCTTGCGATGCCCAGCTTGATGCCCGCCACCGGGTAAAACTCGGGTAAGATTCCGGAACCTACCGCCATGCCTGTCTCCTGAAATGATCCGACTCTGAAAACGACAAAACCCGCAAACAGCCAATGACCTGGCAGATTGCGGGTTCCGGTCTTTGCGCTTGTGGTAAGGCCTTAACTGACCTTACCGCAGCACTGCTTGTACTTCTTGCCAGACCCGCAAGGACAGGGCTCGTTCCGGCCCACCTTGCGCTCCTGGCGAACAAACGTTTCCGGAGTGCCCTGCGCCAGGCCCTCTCCGTCTTCACTCTGAACCTGGGTGGCACTGGTTTGATCATGCCGCAACTTGGCACGGGCCATTTCCTGCTCCAGCTCTTCCTTGCGGCGCTGTTCGATTGCTTCCATTTCTTCGCGGCTTTGCACCCGGACGTGGCTCAGCACCCGGATAACGTCACGCTTCATAGACCCGAGCATGCTCTCAAACAGGTTAAACGCCTCACGCTTGTATTCCTGTTTCGGATTTTTCTGGGCATAACCCCGCAGATGAATACCCCGGCGCAAGTGGTCCATGTTCGACAAATGCTCTTTCCACAGGGTGTCCAGCACTTGCAGGAACACCTGCTTCTCGAAATTGCGCATGGGCTCGGCGCCGGCAATCTCTTCCTTGGTTTTGTAATCGGCCACAATGGCGTCCAGAATTTTCTGGCGCAAGTTCTCTTCGTGCAGCTTGCCATCTTCATCCAGCCAGGCCTGAACCGGCAGCTCGATGGCCATTTCAGACTGCAGCTGAGCTTCCAGGCCCGGCACATCCCACTGTTCAGGCATGCTCTGGGGCGGAACATACTCGCTGACCATGGCATCGACCACATCACCACGGATGGTATCAATCATCTCGGAAATGTCGTTCGACGCCATCACCTCATTGCGCTGATCGTAGATAACCGTGCGCTGGTCGTTGGCCACATCGTCGTATTCCAGCAAGGTCTTACGCATGTCGAAGTTCCGGCCTTCCACCTTACGCTGGGACTTCTCGATGGCGTTGGTGACCATGCGGTGCTCAATGGCCTCGCCGTTCTTCATACCCATCGCCTGCATCAGGTTTTTCACCCGTTCAGGCGCGAAGATTCGCATCAGGTTGTCTTCCAGAGACAGGAAGAAGCGAGAGGAGCCCGGGTCACCCTGACGGCCGGCACGACCACGCAACTGGTTGTCAATCCGGCGAGACTCGTGGCGTTCGGTACCGATGATGTGCAAACCACCGGCGGCCAGCACCTGATTGTGCAACTCGGTCCACTCCGCTTTCAGTCGGCCAACATCCTCTTCCGAGGGGTTATCCATGACCGCCACTTCGAACTCCCAGTTCCCGCCAAGGACGATATCGGTGCCACGACCGGCCATGTTGGTCGCGATGGTTACCGCACCCGGGCGACCGGCCTGGGCAATAATCATCGCCTCGGACTCATGCTGTTTGGCGTTCAGGATCTTGTGATCAATGCGCGCTTTCTTAAGCAGCAGCGACAGCAACTCAGAAGCTTCGATCGAAGCCGTACCCACCAGCACCGGACGCCCATCCGAGGTGACGTCCTTGATCTCATCAATAATGGCGTGGAATTTCTCATCCTGGGTCAGGTACACCAGGTCGTTGTAATCGATCCGCTGAATCGGCTTGTTGGGCGGAATCACCACCACATCCAGCCCGTAAATCTGGCGGAATTCGAACGCTTCAGTGTCCGCTGTACCGGTCATACCCGCCAGCTTGTCGTACAGGCGGAAGTAGTTCTGGAAGGTGGTTGAGGCCAGGGTCTGACTCTCGGCCTGAATTTTCAGTCCTTCTTTGGCCTCGATGGCCTGATGCAGACCTTCACTCCAGCGACGACCCGGCATGGTCCGGCCGGTGTGCTCGTCAACAATGACCACCTGACCGCCTTGCACGATGTAATCCACATCTTTCTGGAACAGGTGGTGAGCACGCAGCGCCGAGTGCACATGGTGCAGCAGGCTCAGGTTTGTTGCCGAGTACAGATTTTCGCCTTCTTTGAGAAGCTCCTGACTCAGTAGCAGCTCTTCCACTTTCTCGTGACCAGCCTCCGTCAGCTCCACCTGGCGGGATTTCTCATCAATGGTGAAATCACCGGTGGTTTCGACGGCTTCATCTTCGCTGACTTCCCCTTTTTCCAGGCTGGGGATCAACAGGTTGATCGCCTGATACATCTTGGAGGAGTCTTCCGCAGCACCCGAAATAATCAACGGGGTACGGGCTTCGTCTATGAGGATGGAGTCTACTTCGTCAACGATGGCGTAGTTGAGCCCACGCTGGACCTTGTCAGCAATGCTGAAGGCCATGTTATCGCGCAGGTAGTCAAAGCCGAATTCGTTATTGGTACCGTAGGTGACGTCAGCCTGGTAGGCCTGCCGCTTCTCTTCCGGCGGCTGGCCTGCCACAACCACGCCAACCTGCATGCCGAGGAAGCGGTACAGCTTGCCCATCCACTCGGCGTCACGGCTGGCCAGATAATCGTTCACCGTCACTACGTGAACGCCCTTGCCGGGCAGTGCGTTAAGATACACCGACGCCGTCGCGACCAGGGTCTTACCTTCACCGGTTTTCATCTCGGCGATGTGGCCTTCGTGCAGGGTCATACCACCGATCAGCTGGACGTCGTAGTGGCGCATGCCCATAATCCGGCGACTGGCCTCTCTGACCGTGGCAAAGGCCTCTGGAAGCAATGCGTCCAGAGCTTCACCCTCTTCGAGACGACGACGTAATTCGGCGGTCTTACCCTGCAATTCGGAATCCGACAACCCGCCAAACTGTTCTTCAAGTTCGTTGATGCGCAGGGTAGCCTTACGCATTCTCTTGACTTCTCGGGCGTTTTTACTGCCGAACATCTTCGTTGCAAGCTTTGTGAACATAGACCACTGCTTCTTCAATTAGACGGAGGAGACGGCATTCTAACCTTATTTGGCGAAAGGACAAAAGGCAGGGTTCACGGGAATGGAATCAGCGGCTAGCGCGTTTGATGTATTTCTCAGGATTTTCGGACTTGCCATTGCGGATAACTTCAAAATGCACGTGCGGCCCGGTCGAACGACCGGTACTGCCCATCAAGGCAACGACCTGGCCTTTCTGCACCACATCACCGACCCTTACCTTGACCGCTTTTGCATGCG
>JAWOAO010000151.1:0-9832 GCA_046498485.1 Marinobacter sp.
GGGCCACGGTGTCCATGGCCCGCACCCGGGTGCTTATGCGGTCGGCTACCTGCGCCAGGAGCTGGTCACCGGCCTCATGACCGAGCTGGTCGTTGGCTTGTTTGAAGCGGTCGAGGTCGATGAACAGCAGGGCAAAGGCGCTGTCCTTGCGTTGGGCCTCGAGCAGAGTCTGCTCAAGCCGGTCGAGGAACAGCCGCCGGTTGGGGATGCCGGTGAGTGAGTCGAAATTGGCGCTGCGCCAGATCTGATAGTCAGTCTGTTTGCGCTCAGTGATGTCCCTCGACGTCTTGACGACAAATTCCACTTCGTTATGGTCATTAAAAACCGGGACAAACTGGCAGTCAAAATAGTACTCGCGGCCTGAGGGCAAACAGTGATGGAACTCCCTGCGCTGAATCTGACCCGTGGTAGCGGTTGTGGTGATCGTGTCGTGCAACTCTTTGGCCAGATCCAGACCCAGCTCAAGTGACGTTTTGCCAATGATCTCCCGGTGCGGCGCATCGACCAGATCGGCCATCGCGGTATTGATAAACAGGTGCCTGCCTTCGGGATCGAATATGGCGGCGGGGTCAAGGGAAGCTTTCAGCATGGTTTCGATCAGGTGGGTTTCCTGATCTTTGTGGGCTGTGAAGCTGGCTACCGAGCTGGCAATCAACTGGTCGATGGCCTCGTTGAACCGTATCAGTTCATCGATGTCTTTTGCGGTGAGGCCCTGCTGTGCATCGCCCCAGGCTCTGGTAATCCGGGCCCGCAGGGCCCGGAGTTCCTGAATCATCTGGAGCATGGACAGACCCTGGCTGAGACGGTCTGTACCATGCGCCTCATCGATGCCCGAAGGCAGCGCTTTGCCTTTGCCAAGGGCCTTGCGGGCCGACTGCTGGCGAGTCTGGGAGGTCAGCAGGTCTTCGGTAATGAACGCCAGCATCTCCCGGGCATGGTCTCTCAGGGCGTGGCTGCCTTCGCCCTCCAGTTCCGGGGCGATTTCCAGCGCCGCTTGCTCCCAGTCTTCGAGCAGTTGTTCCATTTCCGTCTGGATAAATTGGGCCAGCTTCATCGGTAGGCCTCCTCCGTGACATTCGATTAGCGACTAACGACTAATGCGGTTTCTGAACTGCCAAAATCTGAACCTACCGTTGCCTGTTACCCATAAACAGTAAAATACTAAGTCAGGTATACACTGTACCGATATTTTTGCCGCAAATTGAAGCTAAATGTTTCTTTCCAGTATCGGCTTCAGGTAGTAACCGGTGTGCGATGCCGCGATCTGGGCGACGGCTTCCGGTGTCCCTTCCGCAATAATCTGGCCACCGCCCGATCCACCTTCCGGGCCCAGGTCGATAATCCAGTCTGCCGTTTTGATGACGTCCAGGTTGTGCTCGATGACCACAACGGTGTTGCCGTGGTCCCGCAATCTCTGGAGTACGTTCAATAACTGCTGGATGTCATAGAAATGCAGGCCGGTGGTGGGCTCGTCCAGAATGTACAGGGTCTGGCCGGTATCCCGCTTGGACAGCTCCTTGGCAAGTTTTACCCGCTGGGCTTCGCCGCCGGACAGAGTTACGGCGCTCTGGCCCAGGCGGATGTACGACAGGCCTACGTCGATCAGGGTCTGTAGCTTTCTTGCCAGGAACGGCACCGCATCGAAGAACACCCGGCCTTCCTCTACCGTCATATCGAGCACTTCGTGGATGTTCTTGCCCTTGTACCGCACCTCCAGGGTTTCGCGGTTGTAGCGTTTGCCTTTGCAGATATCGCAGGGCACGTAGACGTCGGGCAGAAAGTGCATTTCGACCTTGATCACGCCATCGCCCTGGCAGGCTTCGCAACGGCCGCCTTTGACGTTGAAGGAGAAGCGGCCGGGCTTGTAGCCCCGTGAGCGAGCTTCCTGGGTGCCGGCAAACAGTTCCCGGATGGGAGTGAACAGGCCGGTGTAGGTGGCCGGGTTGGAGCGCGGGGTGCGACCGATGGGGCTCTGGTCGATGTCGATGACCTTGTCGAGCTGGTCCAGACCCTTGAGATGCTTGTAGGGTGCGTGGCTCAGGGTGGTGGCTTTGTTCAGTTTGGCGGCCGCGACCGGATACAGCGTGCTGTTGATCAAGGTCGACTTGCCGGAGCCAGACACGCCGGTCACACAGGTCATCACACCCAGGGGCAAGGTCAGAGTCACGTCCTGCAGGTTGTTGCCGGTAGCGCCAGACAGTACCAGTGTCTTGCCGTTGCCCTTGTTGCGGCTGGCCGGTATCGCGATTTTCTTTTCGCCGCACAGGTACTGGCCGGTGAGCGAGTCTTTGTTGGCGATGATGTCGGCCGGGGTGCCTTTGGCCACCACGTGGCCGCCGTGCACACCGGCACCGGGGCCGATATCGATCACATAATCGGCGGCGCGGATGGCGTCTTCGTCGTGCTCGACCACAATCACGGTATTACCCAGATCCCTCAGGTGGGTCAGGGTAGACAGCAGCCGGTCGTTATCACGCTGGTGCAGGCCGATCGAAGGCTCGTCCAGGATGTACATCACGCCCACCAGGCCGGCACCGATCTGGCTGGCCAGCCGGATGCGCTGGGCTTCGCCGCCGGACAGGGTGTCGGCGCTACGTTCAAGGGTGAGGTATTCGAGCCCGACGTTGACCAGAAACTGCAGGCGCTGGCGGACTTCCTTGAGGATTTTCTCGGCTATCTCACCCTTGCGGCCGGGTAGGGTCAGGTCGCTGAAGTACCGGTGGGCATCCCCCACGGGCAGGTGGGTGATGTCTGATATGTTGCGCTCTTCGATAAAAACGTTGCGCGCACTCTCGCGCAGCCGGGAGCCGCCGCAGCTTTTGCAGGGTTGTGTGCTCAGGTTGCGGGCCAGCTCTTCGCGGATGCTTTGCGAGTCGGTTTCCCGGTAGCGCCGCTCCAGGTTGGGCAGTATGCCTTCGAACGGGTGCGCCTTCTCCATGATCTGGCCACGGGAATTGACGTAGCGAAACGGAATGTCTTCGCCGCCCGAGCCGTTGAGCAGGACCGTCTGGAACGGCTCCGGCAGCTCTTCCCAAGGCGTCTCAAGGTCCATGCCGTAGTGCTCGGCGACACTGGATAACATCTGAAAATAGTAAACGGCCCGTCGGTCCCAGCCTTTGATGGCACCGGAGGCGAGCGTGGCTTCCGGATTCTGGATCATTTTCTCGGGATCGAAAAACTGCTTCACGCCCAGGCCGTCGCAGGTCGGGCAGGCGCCGGCGGGGTTGTTGAACGAGAACAGTTTGGGCTCGAGTTCACTCAGGGCGTAACCGCACTGGGTGCAGGCGTAGCGGGCGGAAAACGTGTGCTGCTCGCCAGGCCCCGACATCGGCGCGACCAGCGCGATACCGTCGGCCAGTTCCAGGGCGGTTTCAAAGCTCTCGGCGAGGCGTTGTTCCAGGCCGGGTTTGACCTTGAAGCGGTCGACCACCACGTCAATCTGGTGTTTGCGCTTTTTGTCCAGTTCCGGCACGTCGTCGATGTCGTAAACCGTGCCGTCGACCCGTAGCCGGATAAAGCCCTGGCTGCGCATGGTGTCAATAACCTGCAGGTGCTCGCCTTTTCGGTCCCGGATAATCGGCGCCAGGATCATCAGCTTGCTGTCTTCGGGCATCGCCAGTACCAGATCTACCATCTGACTGACGGTCTGGGCTTCCAGTGGCTGGCCATGCTCCGGGCAGCGGGGCTCGCCGGCGCGGGCAAACATCAGGCGCAGATAATCGTAGATCTCGGTGATGGTGCCGACCGTAGAGCGCGGGTTGTGCGACGTCGACTTCTGTTCGATGGAAATGGCGGGCGACAAGCCTTCAATGTGATCGATGTCGGGCTTTTCCATCATCGACAGAAACTGCCGTGCGTAGGTCGACAAAGATTCCACGTAGCGGCGCTGACCTTCGGCATAGAGCGTGTCGAAGGCAAGGGAAGATTTGCCTGAACCTGAGAGACCGGTAATGACAATGAGCTTGTCTCTCGGGATATCCAGGTCGATGTTCTTCAGGTTGTGCGTGCGTGCGCCTTTGATCTGGATATGGTCCATAACACCTCGCTTGGTAAAACCACCAGTATATCGTGTTCGGCTGCCCCCGGCTAAGCTGCTGTTGATAGTCCCCCAGTCCGGGTGCTTCTGGTACAATGCGCCGCCTGCGGTCACTGGCCGCTTATTCACTTTTCCTCAATCCGGCCGGGTATGCATGAACGCGCTTGAAAAACGCTCTGTAATGGCTCTGGCCTCGGTGTACGCCATGCGTATGCTGGGCTTGTTCATGGTAATGCCGGTGTTCGTGCTGCTCGGCAGTGATTTGCAGGGTGCCACGCCGGCCCTGATCGGCTTTGCCATCGGCGCTTATGGCCTGAGCCAGGCGCTGCTGCAGATTCCCTTTGGTCTGTTATCCGACCGGGTTGGCCGTAAACCGATGATCTACATCGGCCTGGTGTTGTTTGCCGCCGGCAGCCTGCTGGCGGCCGCGACCGATTCTATATACGTGGTCATCGCCGGTCGGATCCTTCAGGGTGCCGGCGCCATTGCCAGCGTCCTGATGGCCCTGTTGAGCGATCTTACCCGGGAACAGGAACGCACCAAAGCGATGGCCACGGTCGGCATCACCATCGGGCTGTCTTTTTCGGTGTCGCTGGTGGCAGGCCCCCTTCTGGGCTCGGTGTGGGGACTGTCGGGCATATTCTACGTCACCGCCGGGCTGGCGCTGGTGGCACTGGTTATTGTCGCCAGGGTGGTGCCCACGCCCCACACTCACAAGGTCAGCGCGGATACTCATCCAACCCGGGAAATGGTCGGGCGCGTGTTGAACGACGGCCGCTTGCTGCGCCTGGACTTCGGGATTTTCGCCCTGCATTTTGCGCTGACGGCGTTGTTTCTGGTGTTTCCCACCATGCTGCAGGACGAGCTTGGTCTGGCCGGCGGCTCCCACTGGTGGTTTTATCTCTCGGTTATGGTGACGTCGTTTTTTGCCATGGTGCCGTTTATCATCATTGGTGAGAAGAAACGCAAAATGAAACCGGTGCTGTGCAGCGCCATTGCCTTGCTGACGCTGGCAACCGCCGGGCTGACCGGGGTCGGACAAAGCCTGTGGGCCGCCTGGGCGGTGTTGTTCTTGTTCTTTATGGCGTTCAATCTGCTGGAGGCGAGCCTGCCTTCGCTGATCAGCAAAGAGGCGCCGGCCGCCAGCAAGGGCACCGCCATGGGAGTGTATTCCACGTCGCAGTTTTTCGGCGCGTTTCTCGGTGGTGCTCTTGGCGGCTACTTGCTGCAGTCGGTGGGTGTGGAAGGCGTGCTCTGGTTAATGACCGGTAGCCTGGCGGTCTGGTTGCTGGTGGCGTTGACCATGCCGACGCCGAGCTACACCATCAGTGTGGTGGTGCAGTTAAAAGAAGCGGTGTCGCACGCCTTTGATGAAATCGATCACAGCCTGCGGCATTTGCCGGGCGTTAAGGATGTGGTGATTGTGGAAGAAGCCAACACCGCCTACCTGAAAGTCGACAAGCAACATTTTCACGAAGATCAGCTTGCGCACTTTGAATTTGTGCGGCAGGGTAAGCATTCTTAACCACTGGATGCGTGCAGGGATGGCACGTGTTGAGCAAAATTGATCAGGAGCAGACGATGGCACGAGGCATAAACAAGGTAATTCTCATCGGTAATCTGGGCCAGGATCCGGATACCCGTTATACCGCGAACGGCAATGCGGTGGTTAACCTCAACCTGGCAACCGATGAAAGTTACAAGGATCGCCAGACCGGGCAGATGGTGCCAAGAACGGAATGGCACAAGATTGTGCTGTTTGGCAAGGTGGCCGAAGTTGCAGGACAATACCTCCACAAAGGCTCCAAGGTATACATCGAAGGTCGTCTGCAAACCCGCAAATGGCAGAACAAAGAAGGCCAGGACGTATACACCACCGAGATTGTGGTCGACATCAACGGCCAGATGCAGATGCTGGACAGCCGCGGCGCCGAAGGCGGAATGAACCAGGGCGCGCCCCAGGGCCGGCCTCAGCAGCAAGCCCAGTCGCAGGGCCAGCACAATGCACCTGCCCAGAACCAGGGTGGCCAGCCGGATCCGTCAGGCGGCCATAACCCGCCGGGTCAACAGCAAGGCGGTGGCATGCCTGAACCGATTGATGACTTTGACGACGATATTCCCTTCTAGGGGCCCATCAAAGAAGCTGTAAGCTGACAGCCTGCGACAACCGCAGGCTGTTTTGTTACAGACTTGCAAAATCTCCGTGAAATCAGTCGAAACAACGTAGAGTTACGTTCGCTTTCTCAACTACCATACAAAACCGTTCCCAATTCGCTGATAATCTGAATACTTGGCGCTCTTCGGTTGCCTGTCCGGCTGAATACAAGAGCCTCGAAAAATTTTGGAATTCATGATCCAGACCGCTGTTATTACCACCCTGAAAAAACTGATCGGGCGCGGGTCCGCCGGGCAGCCGGTGTGCCTTGAGGTGCGCCCGGATGGCATTGCCTGGGCCAGAGCTTCCGGTACCCCGGGGCAGGCCATGGGCTTTGTTGAGTGTTTGCCCGCCCGGCGCCAGCAAGCCTTGAGTCAACTGGTTGCTGACCAGAACTGGTCCGGTGCTCCGGCCATTCTGGTGTTACCGATCGACCAGTACCAGGTGTTCCAGGTGGAGCGTCCCGAGGGGGTCGACGACAGCGAACTGGCCGATGCCCTGAAGTGGAAACTCAAGGATTTCCTCGATTTCAGTCCGTCTGACGCAGTATTCGATGTGTTTATGTTCCCGAAAGAGGCGTCCCGTGGTCGCGGCCCCCTGGTAAACGTGGTGGCGGCCCGCAAGTCGCTGGTACAGGAATTGATTGAACTGGTGTCAGGCTCCGGCCTCGAGCTGGAAAAAATCGACATCGCAGAGCTGGCGCTGAGAAATCTGGCGGCCCGGCTGGATAGCACCAAACGCGGGGTGGCGCTGGTGCATTTGCGCGACCGCTACGGGCAGATGGTGATTTGCCAGGGTGAGACGCTGTACCTGTCGAGACGGCTTGAGCTGTCCTACGACGATCTGGGCGATGCCTCAAACCAGGAAAATGCCGTTCAGTCCCTGGCGCTGGAAATTCAGCGTTCCATGGATTACTTCGAAAGCCAGCTGGGGCAGGTACCGCCATCGACCATTCGCCTGGTGGCCCGGGATTCTGTGTTACCACTCAACGCCATGTTGTCTTCTTATATGGCGGCCGGGTTGGATGTGCCTGACTGGACCGAATTTGGTCTGACCGACGATCTCGACAGCCGGTGCCTGCCCGCCTGGAGTGCGGCGCTGACGCAGGGGAGTGCGGCGTGATGACGCAGCAGGTTAACCTTTACACCGCAGAACTGCGGCCGCAGAAACTGTACCTGAATGCCCTCGCAGGCGTTGCCCTGGTGGTTCTGGTGGCGGTTGCACTGGTGGGCGTGATGGCCTACGGCCACTGGCAGAGCCAACAGTTGCAGCAACAGGTAGACCGGCTTGAGCAGCAAAACCAGAGCCTGGAACAGGCGGTGGCCAGTATGACCGCGCAGGTGCAGGCTCGCCTGCCAGACCCGGAACTGGAAACAGCGCTGGAGCGGCTGAGTGAAACCATCGCCCGGCGCCAACGATTATTGAACCGGGTAGAGGGGCTGACCGCCAACAATCATCACGGCTTTTCCGGACGACTGTCGGCGCTGGCCAGGCAGATTCCGGCGGATCTCTGGCTGACCACGGTACGCTTGCAGTCGGTTCCCGCCACCATGAGCCTGGAAGGCCGAACCCGCACCGCCGATCTGGTGCCTCACTACCTGGAACGGCTGGGCGATGAGCCTGCGTTTATCGGTGAAACCTTCAGTGGCTTCCGTCTGCAACGGCCGGAGCAAGACGCGTCCCGGCAATGGGTCGAGTTTCGGGTAGCAACAGAACGAGGCACGGGCTCATGAGCAAGATCACAGAACACCTGGCAGCAGGCAACCAGTGGTTCAACGCCCGCCCCATCCGCGAACGGGCGCTGATTCTGCTGACCGTGTGTGTGCTGTTGCTGGTGGCCGGCTGGGAGCTGCTGGTGGCCCCGGTAGAAGCGCGGCAACAGCAGCTGACCAATCGTGTGCAAGGGTTGTCTGCCGAGCGCGACAATCTGCTCAACCAACAGCAAACCCTGAACCGCCAGTTGGCCAGCGATCCGTCGGCGGAACTGCGGCAGCGCCTGAGCGCCCGGCAGAACCGGCTGGACCGGCTGGACCAGCAAATCACCGAAACCGCCGGCCAGTTGATCGCCCCGCGGGATATGGTGGCGCTGTTAAAAACGATGCTCTCGGCACAGCAGCAGCTGGTGCTGGAATCGATGGTGCTGCTTGCGCCGGTGCCGGTATTTGATGGCAGGCAAGGGCACGACGGTAAAGAAGACGCCCCGGAGCCGCTGCTTTATGCCCACGACGTTGAGCTGAAAATACAGGGCGGCTACCTGGATGTGCTGGCCTATTTACAACGCCTGGAAGCCATGGATGAACGCCTGGGCTGGATGCAACTGGAATACCAGGCCGGTACCTGGCCGAAAGGCGAGGCTGCCATCCGGGTGCGAACGCTGAGCCTTGAAGCCGCCTGGCTGGGAGTGTGAGATGACCCTTCGATTATGTTGGCAACAATGGATGCTACTGGCGTTACTGGCCAGCCCGGCGGCCCATGGCCTGCAAGACCCGGCTCTGCAAGACCCGACCCGGCCACCAGGCAATGCCGCTCAGGCTGCTGCGGTTGCGCCGTTACGGGCGCTCGAGCTGGGCTCTGTCCTGCTCGGCAGCCAGCGCCGTGTTGCCGTGATTGACGGTGTGGCCTTGCAGGAAGGCGATAGCCACGATGGCGTTCGCATTCGTCGTATTCACAAAGACCGGGTTGAAGTAACCGACCGTGGCCAGCCCAGAGTGCTGTATCCGAAATCGCTGCCGCAGGTGCGGAGAACTCCATGACCGACAGACGGACGACGATGACAATCATCAGACCTTTGGTAGCTGCCTTGTTCTCACTGGCCCTGGCTGCCTGTGCCAACAATCCACTGATGCGCAGCGCCACCGCAACCTCCTCAGACGTCGCTGACCAGATCGATCAAGCGATGGCCGAGGCAGAACAGCAAGCGGCCGCTCGTGAGCGGGAATCCGCCGGCGCGCGCCAGGCCTCGGCTGCCGACATCAGCAGCCAACTGCTGCCACCGCTCGCCAGTACTCGGGAGCAGGACGAGCGGTTTGATGTCAACGCCAGGGGCATTCCCGCCGCCAGTTTTTTTGAGGCGCTGGTCGAGGGCACCCGCTTTAACGTGGTGGTTCACCCGGGCGTGGCCACCATGGTTGATCTGCGCCTGAACGATGTCACCGTGCCCGAAGCAATGGACATTGCCGCCGATCTTTATGACCTCGACATTCAGCGCAACGGCCGGTTGTTCCGGGTAGCGGCAGACAGCGAGCAAACGCAGCTGTTCGCCATTGATTACCTGCATTTCAAGCGCCGCGGTGGCTCGGAAACACGAGTCAGCTCCGGTCAGGTCAGCAGTGCTGGCGGCGGTGGTGCGGGTAACGATAACGCCGGTGCGGAAAGCCGGAATCTGGTGGGCACCACCATTTCTACCGAAACCGAATCCGACTTCTGGCAGGATATCCGCCAGGCGTTGACCCTGGTGATTGGCGCCAACGGCCAGGTAGTAGTAAACCCGGGCGCGGGTCTGGTGATGGTGCGGGCCGGCTCAGACAATTTGCGTCTGGTGGAGGACTACCTGCGCCGGACCGAGCTGATCATGCAGCGCCAGGTGGTGCTTGAGGCCCGGATTCGGATGCAGTCCACGTACCTTGGCAGATGCCGGATCC
>JAWOAO010000182.1:0-3438 GCA_046498485.1 Marinobacter sp.
GGTCCACCGCTTGCGCTCGCGGTAATGCCGCCATGGCGCAGCTGACCAGTGATCAGCGGGTGCTTAGCTGTCTGAAACGGGTGGGGCCGCGGGGCAGTAACCAGTGGGAGTCTGTTCCGTTCGAGCAGCTGCTGGATGAAATTGTGGCAGGGGGCGACCTGTTTGGCGAAGGTGAGGTAGAAGGCCTGCGCGCCATTCGTGACCTGAGCACACCGCTGGACCCGGACAACCCGGAGTTCGGCCCCAAGGCCAACCAGTTGCTGATGATGGAAGCGACCGATTACGGCCGTTCGGCGTTGCTCAAGCGCTTCGCCTGGAATGCTTTTGGTACCCGCAACTATGGCCACCACGGCGCCTACTGCGGCCTGGCGTTCCGGATGGGATCGGGCGCGGTCATGAACGACTTCAAGAAGAACGCCCACGTCAAGCCGGATTATGCCAACACCAAATTCGCGCTGTTTATCGGCACCGCGCCCAGCCAGGCGGGTAATCCGTTCAAGCGCCAGGGCCGTTTGCTGGCCCAGGCCCGGACCACGGGTGATCTTGAGTATGTGGTGATCGACCCGGCGCTGACCGCGGCGGCATCCCACGCCGCCGGCGAGCGCAACAACTGGATTTCCATTCTGCCGGGTACCGACCCCGCGCTGGCCATGGGCCTGATGCGCTGGATGCTGGAAAACCAGGGCTATGCCAAGGATTACCTGGCGATCCCGGGCAATGCCGCTGCCGAGGCTGCCGGCGAACCGGGCCACTCCAACGCCACTCATCTGGTGATTGATGATGATGCCCACCCGCGGGCCGGTCACTTCCTGCGCATGAGCGACATCGGCGGCGCAACCGCGGGTGCCGAAGACGACGTGCCGGTGGTGGTTGATGCCAACGGCGAGCTGGTCAGCTCCGAAGTGGCCCTCAGCGCCGAGCTGTTTGTGGAGCGTACCGTCGAAACCGGCGATGGCCCGGTGGTGGTGCACAGCTCCCTGTTCAAGCTGCGTGACGAAGCGCAGAAGTACAGCCTTGAAGAGTACGCCCAGATCTGCGGTATTGATGCCGAAACCATCCGCAAGCTGGCCAAGAAGTTTGCCAGCCACGGCCGGCAGTCAGTCGCCGATGCCCACGGTGGCATGATGTCTGGTGCGGGCTTCTACGCCTCTTTCAGCGTCAACATGCTGAACGTGCTGGCGGGCAGCTTCAACCACAAAGGCGGTGTGGCCAAGGGCGGCGGTTCGTTCAATGGCGTGGGCAAAGGCCCCCGTTATGACCTGGCGGATTTTCCGGGCAAAGTCGGGCCGAAGGGCATTTTCCTGAGCCGTTCCCGGTTCGCGTACGAGAAGTCCTCCGAGTACCAGCGCAAGCTGGCCAGCGGTGTGTCGCCGTACCCGGCTGAGGGCCCGTGGCGCAAGCTGGCGCCGCCGATTCTGACCGAGCATCTGATGTCGGGCCTGGACGGTTATCCATACCGCATCAAGGCGATGATCAGCGCCATGGCTAACCCGTTATACGGCCAGGCCGGATTGACGTCGTTGATTGAAGACAAGCTGAAAGACCCGAAAAACATCGGCCTGTTTGTGGCCGTGGATGGTTTTATTAACGAAACCAACCGCTTTGCCGATTACATTGTGCCGGATTCGGTGATGTATGAAGTCTGGGGCTTTACCGGTGCCTGGAGCGGTACGCTCACCAAAATGACCACCGCCTGCTGGCCGGTGGTTGAGCCCCGGCAGGCGAAAACCGCCGGGGGTGAGCCGGTCAGCCTGGACAGCTTCTTTATCGAGCTGGGCCGTCGCCTGGACTTGCCAGGCTTCGGTGACAATGCCATTGAGGGCGCGGACGGCACCATGCATGCGCTCAATCGCGCTGAAGACTTCTACCTGCGGGCGGCCGCCAACATTGCACTGACTGGCAAGCCGCTGTCGGCGCCCAGTGAGGCAGACATCGTGGCCAGTGGCATCGAGCCGCTGATGGATCGCATCAAGTCCACGCTGGCGGAGGATGAAGTGGGGCCGGTTGCGCATGTGTATTCTCGCGGTGGGCGTTTTGAAACCATGGAGAAGGCCTACGACGGCGACAAGCTGGGCCATACCTGGAGTCGGCCGTTGTGTGTCTACAACGAAGATGTGGGCACCGCTATCGACAGCTACAGTGGCAAGCGCCTGACCGGCACGCCGATGTACCACCCGCCCAAATTCTGGGACGGTTCGCTGATGCGGGATCATTTCCCGGAAAACGACTGGCCGCTGCTGGCGTTCTCGTTCAAGAGCAACCTGATGAACTCCTACGCCATCGGCCTTGAGCGCCTGCGCATGATCAAGCCCTATAACCCGGTGCTGATCAACCGCAAGGATGCCGAGAAGTACGGTGTTGCGCATGGCGACACCATCAGCATCGAAAGCCCGGGCGGCAAAGTACTGGCGCTGGCGCTGGTGGGCGACGGTGTACACGAAGGGGCTCTGGGTATCGAACACGGCTATGGCCACCGCGAACTCGGCGCCGCCAGCCACGTCATCGACGGCGAAGAACGCGCCGGCAACCCCTACCTGGGCGCCGGCGTAAACCTCAACGACCTCGGCTTTGCCGATCCCACCCGCAAAGACCGCACGGCCACCTGGCTGGAAAACGTCTCCGGCGCCTCCGTACGCCAGGGCCTGCCGGTGCGCATCCGTCCAGTGTGATAACTGGGGTCAGACCCCCGGACATTTCGGGCCATGAAATGTCTTGGGGTCTGACCCCAAACTGTATTACTTGAACTCAGCAAATCCGAAAGTCTGGGTGCAGTTGCTGCCAGTGGCGAATCAAGTCTTCCTGGTGGGTGTTTGCCATAGGCAGTTCTCTCAGTGCTTTTGGCCATTGTGAGCGGGCTTTGTCGAGCACATCAAGCAGGTGTGGTTTGATGGCGCGCCAGGGGATGTTCGATTTCTCGGCCCAGTACCGGAACTGCTCCAAATCTGCCTTGTACCAGCTTTTAGCTTTGCCCAGGTTCAGGGCAAATTCGTGCTCGTTCATCATGTAAACGCGGGTGGTTACGATGTCGTAGGCTGGGGACAGTTTGGGTGTGACGTTGTCGGGATAGACCACGCTCCAGTTTTTCAGGTGGGCATCACCGTTAGCCAGCAGGATGTTGACGAGGAGTCTTCGCGCCAGTTGCTGGACGTCTGCAAGGCCGTCCTGGCCGTAGTCATAGAGGATGCGGGCAATCTGCTGGTAGTTCCCGCCCTGATATTTTTCGTGCGGGTACTTGGTCAGAATCTGGGCGAAATCTTCCATATGGATGCGCTTGCCATACGCCCGATCAAACCGTTTGATGGCAAATGCATGGCGTTCGTCCGGCAGATTGATCTGGGGGAGCTGCTCGACCCTGGCCATTGGCACCAGCCGTATTTCAGGGATCTCTACGCCGACGGTTTCGGCCATGCGCATGACGGTGTATTCGTTCAGCGGGAC
>JAWOAO010000195.1:0-6017 GCA_046498485.1 Marinobacter sp.
TCTTTCTTACCATTCACAGGTTTGTCGTGAGGGGGTGGGTCAGGTTTTTTTCCGCCGGAAATGAATGTCTGAGCGCAGCGAGTTACATTTCCAAGGCAAAAAACCTGGCCCACCCCATCGCAGCCCCCTAAACCGGAAGGCTACAAACAAGAATCAGCCCCCCAAACCGGAAGGCTACCAAAAGGCGACGATCACCAAAGGCCGCTCAGAGCACCATAGCCGCCAGCCAGCCAAAGGCCAGCAACGGCAGGTTGTAGTGCAGGAACGTGGGCACCACGGTGTCCCAGATGTGGTTGTGCTGGCCGTCGACGTTCAGGCCGGCGGTCGGGCCGAGGGTGGAGTCAGAAGCCGGGGAGCCGGCGTCGCCCAGGGCACCGGCGGTGCCGACCAGGGCCAGGATGGCCAGCGGGCTGAAGCCCATTTGCAGGGCCAGGGGTACGTACAGGGCGGCGATGATGGGGATAGTCGAGAACGACGAGCCGATGCCCATGGTGATCAACAGGCCCACCAGCAGCATCAGCAGTGCCGCCAGCGGCTTGTTGTCGCCGATGGCGGCGACGGAGCCTTCGACCAGGCTGGTGATGTCGCCGGTTTCGCGCATCACTTCGGCAAAACCGTTGGCAGCGATCATGATAAAGCCGATCATCGCCAGCATCTTCATGCCTTCGGTAAACAGATCATCCGCTTCTTTCCACTTCACCACGCCGGAGATGTTGAACAGCACAAACCCGGCCAGGGCGCCGAGGATCATCGAGCCCAGCCAGAGCTGAACCACAAATGCCACGACGATGGCCATCAGGGCCATAACGAGGGTTCTCGGGCTGTAGGCGACATCCACCCGCTCGGTTCGCTCGATGCGCTTCATGTCGTAACGACGACCACCACGGTAGCTGAAGAACACCGCGATCAGCAGACCGATGAGCATGCCCAGGGCCGGCAGGGCCATGGCCGCCATCACGTTCAGCTCGCTGGCATCGACGCCGTTGTCGCTGACATTGGCCAGCAGGATCTCATTCAGATAGATGCCACCGAAGCCCACCGGCAGGAACATGTACGGGGTGATCAGGCCGAAGGTCAGTACACAGGCCACCAGGCGGCGGTCCATGTTCAGTTTCGCCATCACGTACAGCAGTGGCGGCACCACCAGCGGAATGAACGCGATATGGATCGGCAGGATATTCTGGGATGAAATCGCCACGGCCAGCAGCAGGCCGATGATCATGAAGCGGATGCCGGTGGCAGCGCCGCCTTCGTCCTGTTTGCCGACCATGGCCAGGGCTTTGTCGGCCAGTGCATGGGCCAGGCCGGATTTGCCGATGGCGACGGCGAAGGCGCCCAGGGTGGCGTAAGCCAGAGCGACGGTGGCACCGCCACCGAGGCCGGCATTGAAGGCATTGATGGTGGCATCCAGCGACATGCCGGCAACCAGGCCGCCAGACATGGCGCCAATGATCAGGGCAACGACAACGTGGATGCGGCACAGACTCAGTACGAGCATGATCAGCACCGCGGCAACAACGGCATTCATGGCAAACTCCGGACAGGAATTGAGGGTTTGCCGGCACCTTTTGAGCGCCGGCCGCTCGAAAAGTGCGCTAATGTGCAGCAAATGGCCGTCGCAGTCAAAGTGGTTGTGTAACGGCTACTCGGCGTCGACGCGGGCGAACCGGGGCACCTGTTCGCCGGCCAGTTCGACGGTTTCCCGGAACATGGCCAATGGCCTTACCCACAAGCTGTAGTCGCCATACAGGCAGCGGTAAATCACCATGGCCTCTTCGGTTTCACTGTGCCGGGCCACGCCGATGACTTCATAATCCCGCCCTTTGTAATGGCGATAACGACCGGGTGTGATCGGGTGCTTTTTGTCTGACATCGTTTCCTCACAGGTGGTAACCGGGACTTACCCCTTAATTTTCGCGGACTTCAACGTCAGTTGCGTCTACAATTATTGTAAAGACGGGGTCTCAAAGCGTGCAGCCGCGCTGGAACTTCGCAGTGTAGTCCATGACTCAAAAGCCGGGAACCACAGATAACAATGAACAGGCTTTTTCCCCGAACAGTGCAGCTGTGTTTATGCCTGCTGTTGTGCCTTGTCAGCCTCAGCGCGCTTGCCCAGCCCGCGGGTTTTGACTGGATCGAGGTACCGGAGGATAACCTGGAGGTGTCTCAGGTTCGTTTGCTGCCGGAACATCAGTGGCAGCACAATACGACTGCGAAAGTGCTTAACCGGGGCTTCAGTAACGGGGCTTTCTGGTTAAAGATTGCGGTACCGCCGGACCCCGCCAACCGGGTGCTGGAAATCGGTTACCCGCTGCTGGATGAAGTCTCCGTGTATTGGGAGCGGGATGGCCGTATCGTTGAATCCCATCGCACCGGTGATACCCGGCCATTTGATACCCGCCCGATTATCCATCGCAATTTTGTCTTTCTGGTGCCCTCGAATACCGATCCGGTGATCGCCTGGGTGCGGATCAAAACCCAGGGCTCGGTACAGATTCCGGTTGCGGTAACGCCGTCCGCGGAGTTCCTCGCCAACGAGCAGTTCTCCTATGGCTGGCAGGCCATGTTTCTGGGCATCGTGACTGCCCTCGCCTTGTATAACCTGTTCCTGTTTGTGATCGTACGCCACACCACGTATCTGTGGTATGTGCTGACTGTGATCAGTACCGGGTTGGTGCAGCTCAATTTCAACGGCTTGTTGTTTCAATGGTTCTGGCCCGATCTTCCGCAGATTAACCGGTATTTCACGGCGCCCGCTATTGGCCTGGCGATGTTTTTTGCGTTGTTGTTTACCCTCAGGTTTTTAGTTGTTCGCCACTACAGTCCTGTCAGTTACCGGATTCTGCAGGCTGCTGTGGTTGCCTCTGTTTTTGCCTTCTTTTATGGCCTGTTCGGACCGTATCAGAGCGGTATTGTCATGGTCAGCTCGCTGGCGGCCTTGATCACCCCCCTGGCCTGGCTTATCGGGCTGCATGTCTGGCGCCAGGGGCAAGTGCTGGCGGCGTTCTATGTGGTTGCCTGGACACCGCTGCTGGTTGGCCATCTGGTGCTGGCTGTCAGCAAATTGGGTTGGCTGCCAACAAGCCGCTTCACCGAGCTGGCACCCCAGGCCGGTGTGGCGATGGAAGTCATTCTGCTGTCGTTCGCCCTGGCTTATCGAATCAACCTGGAACGGCGCAAACGTCAACAGGCCCAGGAGCATGCGCTGGAGATTCAGCAACAGGCCAATCTGACACTGGAGGCGAGGGTGCATGAGCGCACGGAAGAGCTGGAAACCGCCAATGAGCGACTCAGGGCCATCAGTCTGACCGATGGCCTGACCCACGTCGCCAATCGCCGCCGGTTTGATGACAAACTGGCGATCGAATGGGGCCGGGCCATCCGCCATGAGCATGAACTGAGCCTGGTACTGCTGGATATCGATCACTTCAAGCGGGTTAACGATGAGCTGGGCCACCTGACTGGCGATGATTGTCTGATAGCGCTGGCCAGCTTGTTGCAGTGGGAGATTCAGCGTTCGGGCGATCTGGTGGCCCGGTATGGCGGAGAAGAGTTTGCAGTTTTGCTGCCAGCAACCGATCGTGAGGGCGCCTTGTTGGTGGCTGAGCGTCTTCGGCAGGCCGTGGCCCGGACGCCGATGGTCACCGGTGAACACGACGAGCCGGTCAGCCTGACCATCAGCATTGGCGTGGCGACCATGTTACCGGCCCGCGGCACCGACAGTCATGAGTTGATCCGCAGGGCGGACGAAGCCCTCTACGTGGCCAAAGATAGTGGCCGCAACCGGGTCGCGGAGTGGCGGCCAAAAGCCGCTGCCGCCACGACCTGCTCCTGAGCGTCAGTTTTTCAGTTTGTACCTGCCGGGGCCCAGGAACAGCACGGCCAGTGCGCTAAACAGGAAGAACCCCTGCAATTCCAGCGCCCAGCCGCCGTTGCTGCTCAGCGTCAGCAGTTGCTGGCCGTGCACCAGAGCAATGGCAACAATCATGTTGAAGATAATGATCAGCGCGCCGATGCGGGTCTGGTAGCCCAGTATCACCATCAGCGGTGCAATGACTTCTCCGATATAAACGCCATAGGCCAGAATGATGGGCAGGCCGTGGCTGGCCAGTTGTCCTTCAATAAAGCCAACGCCATTGAGCAGCTTGGCAATGCCGTGAAACAGCAGCAGTCCGCCCAGGGCAAGCCGGACAATGAGTTTTCCCAGGTCGGCGTTTTCAAGCAAGATTCGTTACTCCCGGTGAGTGTGGGTTTGGTAGTTCAGGCCGCCAAGGATACCCGGTTCCGGGAATGACTCAAAGATTGCGGACATCTGCATAGAGCGAAACCAGGGTTGGTCGGGTCACCGCCAACTCAATCCGGTTGCGCCAGTGCAGATCGTCGGTTAGCCAGGTCATCGGCCACTCGTGCCAGGTCGCTGGCGGGCACCGGCCGGCTCAGCCCGAAGCCCTGGCCCAGGTCGCAGTGCCAGGTTTGCAGCAGTGCCCAGACCGCCATGCTGTCAATGCCCTCGGCAACGACGGTCAGCCCAAGACCGTGAGCCATCTCGATGGTGGACTTGACGATCAGTTGATCCTGAGGCTCGGAAGTCAGGTTCAGCACAAAGGATTTGTCGATTTTCAGCTCCTGAACGGGCAGGCTTCTCAGTTGCGACAGCGAGGAATAGCCGGTGCCGAAATCATCGACCGAGAGCTTGGCGCCGAGTGCCCTGAGTTGATTGAGCGTGGTAACGGCTTTGTCGGGTTCCGCCATCACCGCACTTTCAGTGACTTCCAGGGTAATGTCTGCCATGCCGCCCGGCAGGTTTTTAAAACACGTCGCGATATGATCAGGAAGCCCGGCCCAGGCCAGATCCATGGCGGACAGGTTGATCGCGACGCCGAACATCATGCCTGCCTGCTGCCAGGCCTGGGCCTCCGTGGCAACCAGATCCAGAATGTGGGTGGTGAGGTCGCGGATCTGGCCTGAGCGCTCGGCGAGAAAGATAAACTCTTCCGGTGAAATCAAGCCCAGCTCGGGGTGAATCCAGCGTACCAGGGCTTCGACCTGGACCAGTTTACCGGTGCGAAAATCCAGTTTTGGCTGGTAATTCATGGTCAGCCCCTGGTGCGTGATGGCTTTGTGCAGGTCGCCAATCAACCGAAGTTCGCGCAAATGGCTTTCATCTTCGCCGGACCGATAACGGGTTACGTCTGCCTGGTTGTCTTGGGCCTTTTCAAAGGTCAGGTTCAGGCGCCGGCGGAGTTCGTTTGAATCACTGGCGTCGGTGGGCAGTGACAGGGTGACAATCGTTATTTTCAGGGAAAACGGCGTGTTGTCGACGAGTAAAGGCTTTCGCAAAGCCTCCGCAAGCGTCGTGGCCCGATCCTTCAACTGGCCAGGCGCCAGGTCCGGCAGCACGGCGAGAAATTCGTCGCCGCCGGTGCGGGCCACCAGGTGAGCGTCTGGCAGGGACTCGCGCAGGCGGCTTGCCATGCCGACCAGCACTTTGTCGCCCAGTTCCAGGCCCAGGGTGTCATTGATTTCAGAAAGTTCATCCAGACGAACGCCGATAATGCTACAGGGGGTTTGCGCAGCAAAAAGCTCTTTGGTGAGATAATTCAGGGCGTTGCGGTTTCCCAAGGCGGTCACCTCATCGTGAGAGGCGGTATAACGTATCTGCTCTTCCCGTTCTTGCAGACGGCTGAGCATGTCGGTGAAGGCCTGGCCCAGCTGAGTGATTTCGCCGCCACCGGCCAGCCGGGGCGGTGCCGGCGGGTTGTCCTTGCCGACGGCCCGGGCATAGTCTGCCAGTTGCAGCACCGGCCTGCCCAGCGTCCGGGCAATGTAGAGCGCCACCACAATGGCGATCAACAGAATCGCCGCCACCAACAGTAAGACCTCGGTGACTCTCTGGTGAAAGCGTTGCAGGCTGGCGTCCCGATTGATCATCCTCGGGACTGGCGGCGAGGAATTGCGGCAGCAGGGCCACGATCCCCATCAACGGTCCCACCCAGAGAATGTAGGTGCCGAGGCCG
>JAWOAO010000261.1:0-19697 GCA_046498485.1 Marinobacter sp.
GTTATGAGAACCGCATCCGCCTGGCCATCGACGTTGTTCGGAGGGTACGCGAGCGGGTGGGCGAGAACTTCATCATCATCTATCGCCTGTCCATGCTGGATCTGATCGAAGACGGCAGCACCTGGGACGAAGTGGTGCAGCTGGCCAAAGCCATCGAAAAGGCCGGCGCCACCATTATCAACACCGGCATCGGTTGGCATGAGGCCCGCGTGCCCACCATTGCCACCTCCGTGCCCCGGGGAGCGTTCAGCAAGGTGACGGCGCGTCTGAAAGGCGAGGTCAGTATCCCGCTGGTGACCACCAACCGTATCAACATGCCGGAAGTGGCCGAGAAGATTCTGGCTGAAGGCGATGCCGATATGGTCTCTATGGCTCGGCCGTTCCTGGCGGACTCGGACCTGGTGCTCAAGGCCGCCGAAGATCGCGCCGATGAGATCAACACCTGTATCGGCTGTAATCAGGCGTGTCTGGACCACACCTTCAGTGGCAAACTGACCACGTGTCTGGTCAATCCCCGGGCCTGCAACGAGACCGAGCTGGCGTATGTGAAAACGTCGGCACCGAAGTCGATTGCGGTGGTCGGTGCTGGCCCGGCCGGTCTGGCTTTTGCCTCAGTGGCAGCCGAGCGCGGCCATAAGGTCACGATGTTTGACGCCGGCAGTGAACTTGGCGGCCAGTTCAATGTCGCCAAACGGATTCCGGGCAAGGAAGAGTTCTACGAAACTCTGCGCTATTACCGGGTGATGCTCGACAAGCACGGCGTGGATGTTCGCCTGAACACCCGCGTCACTGCCGACGACCTGAAAGCCGGTGGTTTCGACGAAGTGGTTCTGGCGACAGGTGTCGAGCCGCGGATGCCGGATATTGACGGTATCGACCATCCTAAAGTGATCGGCTATCTGGATGCCCTGCTGGAGCGTAAGCCGGTGGGCCAGCGAGTAGCGGTAATCGGTGCCGGTGGTATCGGCTTCGACGTGTCTGAATTCATCGTGCACAAGGGTGAGTCGCCGGCCTTGAACACCGGCCACTTCATGAAAGAGTGGGGCGTGGATCTGTCGGTACAGCATCGTGGCGGCATCAAGGGTATGACGCCGGAGCTTCCGGAGCCTGCCCGCGAGGTTTACCTGCTGCAGCGCAAGGCTTCAAAAGTTGGTAAGGATCTTGGCAAGACCACGGGCTGGATTCACCGCGCGTCGCTCAAGAATCGTCAGGTTCAGATGGTTCCGGGTGTCAGCTATCGTAAGATTGACGACGACGGGCTGCACATTACCGTCACGCCGAAAGGCGCTGAGCAGGGCGAAGACAAGCTGTTGCCGGTGGATACCATCATCGTGTGTGCCGGTCAGGTGCCCTTGCGGGAACTGCAGGCGGGCCTTGAGTCCGCAGGCCTGCCGGTGCATCTGATTGGTGGTGCCGATGTGGCCGCTGAGCTGGATGCGAAGCGGGCAATCAATCAGGGTAGCCGCCTGGCAGCGGAGCTCTGATCACAAAACATTGCAGTTTTTCGCTGTGCTTCGGTTGAGGTCTGGCTAGACTAGGTCAACAGAATCTTTCCGGAGCGTGGAGAAGGTGGATGGTTAATGCCGGTCAGGCAGCCGACGGTTACTCGGCTGTTTTCTTTATGGAGAACAGCCAGGTTGCCCGGCAGATGCGTTTGTCAGAGTTTGGCGCGTTTCTGGATGGCTATGCAGGTTTGTCGGATCTGGCAGAAACCGATGTGCGGGCCATTCTGGTCAATCTGAGCCCTGACCTGAACGTTCGTTCGTTGGTGTTCTTCCGGATCTGGTTCGATGAAGAGGGGCGGGCAGACAGCAGCTGGAATGTGCCCGTCGAGGCATTGGCGGAACAAGGCGCCAAGGGTCCGGACCTGGGCGGTGGTCCGATCCGGCTGGTGTGCCGGAGCCAGTGTCCCGACTCTGCTTATGCCGAGGAGCTCTGGGACCCGGATATGACCCCGGGCAGCAACCATTTTCAGATCATCCGCAAGGCAGTGATCGCCAACACACTGCGGTTTCAGAAAATTGAGCCGGAACAAGAAAATATTCCGGTTCTGACCAGGTCCAGCGCTAGCCAGAATAACGATGACGACGGCCGTGACCGTTCGCGCGTGGCACAGGTGTTGCGGGAACAGCGGCTCCGGATCAAGACCCTGCAGAGCGTACACCGGGATTCGTTGGTCGATCTCCAGCGCGAGCATCGCCTCGAAATGCAGGCGCTGCGCACTGAAATGTCAACTCTGGAGCAGCGCTATGAGCGCGTGCGACTGAGTAACGAGCAGCTCAAAACAAGGCTGTCACAGCGTAATGAGCAGTACCTGTCAATGCAGGAGAACATGGCCGAAGGCGATGCTCGCCAGCGCCAGGAATCCAACGCCGATGCAGAAACCGTGCTGTTGCGAGAGCAGCTTGAGCGTAAGCAGCGGGAGCTGGAACTTCGGGACCACAAAATTGTTGCCCTCGAGCAGGAGAATCTCGAGCTCCGCCACCGTGACCCCCCCGCGGATTCTCTGCTTGAGCAGTTACGCAGTCAGACTGTCTTTCTGATGGCCTATCATTCCGGTGTTGGTCATATCACCCTGCCATACAGCGACATCGAAACCTATTTCGGTAACCCGCTGGCGTATGCCGCGGAGCGTTGTGGCATGAATGAGCCGGCTTACAAAGAATGGCTCGGGCATTACGAGCACCCGGTTTGTGGTCACCTTGACCACGACGGAAAGGCGTGCGTAGAACCGATCATGCGGGTTACCCAGCCGGCGGAATTTCAGTCCGGAGTGGACGATCGTTGTGACCAGCATAAAGCCTGAGGTGGATCTTTTTTCAGTATCTGCCTGAGTTTCGTTAAACTGTGGGTCTGTTTCTCACGGATCAGGGCGGGCGCAGGCCTTTCCTGTCTCATTCAGACACCACGGGATACTTCATGGATCAGTTCAGGAATATCGGCATTGTCGGACGCATGGGCAGCGTCAAGGTGGTTGAATCGCTGCGGCAGTTGAAGCAGTACCTCACTGCCAATAACTACCATGTGATCATCGAAGAAGACACCGCAACCATGATACCGGGCCACGGGCTTCAGGTGGCCAGCAAGAAACTGCTGGGCGAGATTTGCGATCTGGTCATCGTGGTGGGTGGTGATGGCAGTCTGCTGGGCGCCGCCCGGGAGCTGGCCAAATCCAAGATTCCCATTCTTGGGGTGAACCGGGGTCGGCTCGGCTTTCTCACTGATATTTCACCGTCTGATCTGGAAGAACGCCTGGGACGGGTGTTGGCGGGCGACTACATTGAAGAATCCCGCTTCCTGCTCGATGGCCATGTTGAGCGCAACGGCCAGCCGTTGGGCTTCGGCTCAGCGTTGAATGATGTGGTTCTGCACCCCGGTAAATCCACCCGGATGATCGGGTTTGACCTGTATGTGGATGGCCATTTCGTCTACAGCCAGCGGTCTGATGGTCTGATTGTGGCCACGCCTACCGGCTCTACTGCCTATTCATTGTCTGCCGGTGGCCCGATCATGCATCCGAAACTGGATGCCATTGTGCTGGTGCCCATGTTCCCGCACACCTTGAGCAGTCGCCCGATCGTGGTGGATGGCAAGAGCGAGATCAAACTGGTGATCGGGGACACCAACGAGACCTATCCGCAAGTCAGTTTTGATGGCCAGATGAACATTGCCTGCGCGCCGGGAGACATCATTCGCATCACCAAGAAGCCTTTCAAGATCCGTCTGATCCACCCGACCGATCACAATTTCTATGCCACCTGCCGTGACAAGCTGGGTTGGGCAAGCGAAATAGCAGCGAGTTGATTATGGCGGAAATAATCTCAGCCGCGAGCCGCGGTTACGACATTATCGGTGATATTCACGGGTGCGCGCACACGCTGGAGCGACTGCTCGATCAGATGGGCTATCGCAAGCAGAACGGCATCTATCAGCATCCGCGCCGTCAGGCCATTTTTATCGGTGATATTATTGACCGTGGTCCGAGAATTCGTGAATCCCTGCACCTGGTCCGGGATATGGTTGAGCACGGCTCCGCGCAAATTGTAATGGGCAACCATGAATACAACGCCCTCGGCTACTGCACCCGGGCCAAACCGGGCAGTGGTAAACAGTTCCTGCGGGAGCACAACGCCCGTCACGATCGCCTGATCAAGGAAACTCTTGAGCAGTTTGATGCGTATCCTTACGAGTGGAATGAGTTTCTGGAGTGGTTCTACACCATTCCATTGTTTATCGAGGAAGACCACTTTCGGGCCGTGCATGCCTGCTGGGATCAGCAGTTGATCGACAAGTTTCGCCAGAATCAGGGTAGTGCCTGCATTGATGAGGATTTTCTGCACGCCTCGGCGGCCATTGAATCCTTTGCCGGCCAGGTGATGGATACACTGTTGCGTGGTACCGACCTCCGACTGCCGGAAGGGGTGAAAATCACCGGTCGCGATGGTTATGTGCGGGAGTTTTTCCGCACCAAATTCTGGGCGAATAATCCGGCCACCTATGCTGACGTGGTTTTTCAGCCTGACCCATTACCGCCGGAAGTGGCTCGCATGGAGCTGAGGGATGATGAGCTGAAACAACTGATTTCTTACTCGCAGGATGCGCCTCCGGTTTTTGTCGGGCACTACTGGATGGAGGATGAGCCGGCCCCACTGAAGCCGAACGTTGCCTGTATCGACTACAGCGCGGTGAAATACGGTAAGTTGGTGGCGTATCGGCTGGACAATGAGACGGCACTTTCCCGCGACAAATTTGTCTGGGTAGGCGTAGACCGGCCAGAGCAGCCGGATTATCCCACCAGCGAAGACAGCGTGGCGCGTTAACAATCAGCGAGGTCAACTTGGATCAACAGACATCTTCTCCGATTACCCCAAGCGGGCGCTGGCAGCCCGTACCAAAGCACGCACCTTTTGTCGTCGCGCTGATCGCGATTGCTCTGGTGATGGTGTGGTTTACCTCCATGGGTCAGAATTCGGTCGCAGCCGCAATGATGGTGGTGGACCCACGGTCGCTGCCCTGGAGCACATTCGACTCACTGGGCGGGCGCCTGGATGCGCTGTCCGCCACCCTGGCCAGCGGCCAGATCTGGCGGCTGATTACGCCGGACTTTCTGCACTTCAGCTGGACTCACCTTCTGTTCAACTCGGTGATGTTGTGGTTCCTGGGCAGTCAGATCGAGTGGATTGACGGCCGGGGCCGTCTGGTCACCCTGTTTTTGGTGACCAGTCTGGCCTCCAACGGGCTGCAATATCTGGTTTCCGGCCCGTTATTCGGCGGTTTGTCCGGAGTGGTTTACGGCATTTTGGGTTATTGCTGGCTGAGCCAGCGGCGTCGGCCCCGATTCCAGTTTCCGCCCGCACTGGTGACGTTTGCGCTGGTGTGGATGGTTATCGGCTTTACGCCAATCCCGGAGATGATCGGCGTGGGGCGTATGGCTAACGAAGCACACCTTGGCGGTTTTATCGCGGGCGTGGTTCTGGCTGCCGTGATGGCGCCGCGTCGCCGGGCAAGTTAACAGAACAAAAAAAGCCCCGCACATTGGCGAGGCTGAAAAAGAGCGTAAGCTCCTGATGAGAGAGACCAAATGAAACGACCTTTCGTCATTTGGTGAAGCAATGATAATCGTTATCGTTTGCGTCTGTCAAACGGATGTGCCGTTTTTTATGAATTATGTTTCAGGAGATATCATGACCTACGACGAACTGATCGAACGGCTGGATCCGATGGTGTATCGGAACCTCAAGCAATCCATCGAATTGGGCAAGTGGCCGGATGGCCGGGCGATGACTCGGGAACAGCGGGCAATCAGCCTGGAGGCGGTTATATTTTACGAGAACAAGCACAATATCCCGCAACAGCAGCGGGTTGGCTACCTCGACCGGGGTGAAAAAGCCGGCACTGCCTGCGATCCCTCAGTTAAGTTCAGTAAGACTAAAAAAGACGTCGACCCGGACCAGTTTGTCGAGGTCAAGGTTTGAGCGCAGCCATCGATGTTACCGGCCGGTTGAGAAAAATGCCGGCCGAAGCCGGAGATCCGGTGTCTTACACACTCAAAGTGGGCGACACGGCGATCCCCTTGAACGACTTGATTGGTCGTAAGCTCCGCCTCGATTTTGGCGGTGTCATCCGCTGTATCCATTGCGACCGGACCACCAAAAAGAGTTTCAGCCAGGGTTTTTGCTACCCGTGTTTTCGGAAACTGGCCGCCTGCGACAGCTGCATCATGAGCCCGGAAAAATGTCATTTTCACCTGGGCACCTGCCGGGAACCGGACTGGGGTGAGCGCAACTGCATGGTGGAACACGTCGTCTACCTGGCCAATTCCAGTGGTTTGAAAGTGGGTATCACCCGGGGCTCCCAGATACCGACGCGCTGGATTGACCAGGGCGCAGTGGATGCGATCCCCATGCTTCGGGTTGCCAGCCGTTACCTGTCGGGCCTGGTTGAAGTTGCCTGCAAAAAATACGTGGCAGATCGCACCAACTGGCGGGCCATGCTCAAGGGCGATGTGCCGGAGCTGGATTTACGGAATGAGCGACAAAGAATACTGTCTCTGATCGAGGATGACCTGGTACAGCTGAAGCAGCAACATGGTGACAGCAGCATTCAGGTGGTGGACGAAGTCTCACTCGGCCTGGGTTATCCGGTGCAGGTATGGCCGTCGAAAGTAACCACCCACAACCTGGATAAAAACCCGGAAGTGGAAGGGCTGCTTGAGGGCATCAAGGGCCAGTATCTGCTGCTCGATACCGGGGTCATCAACATCCGGAAGTACACCGGTTATGAAGTCCGGTTCCGGGTTCTCGACTGAGCCCACAAATCTTTTGTCTGGCCGAAACCTCTTTGCCTGGCCAGGCATCTTTTGTCTGGAGAGTGTGAATGCGTACCAACCAGCCACAAACGATCTACCTCAGCGATTACCAGGTGCCTGCGTATCTTGTCGAACAGGTGGACTTGCGCTTCGAATTGTTCGAGCACGGCGCCCGCGTGCACAGCACGCTGTCTTTACGCCAGAATCCTGAGGCCAGCAGCAGTGCGCCGCTGGAATTGAATGGCGACCACCTGAAGCTGGAATCCCTGGCGCTCAATGGCACGCCATTGTCAGCCGGTGCCTATCAGGACGACGGCGACAAGCTGGTGATCCCGGACCTACCGGCAGAATTCGAACTCGCCGTGGTGACCTGGATTGAGCCCCAGAACAACACCCGACTGGAAGGTCTGTACAAGTCGTCGGGTATGTTCTGTACCCAGTGTGAAGCCGAAGGCTTCCGCTGCATCACTTACTACCCCGATCGCCCCGATGTGATGGCCAGGTTCCGGACCCGCGTTGAAGCCGACAAGAGCGCCTATCCGGTGCTGTTGTCCAACGGTAATCCGGTTGCGCAGGGCGATCTGGACGACGGTCGTCACTTTGTTACCTGGGAAGATCCGTTTCCCAAGCCCGCTTACCTGTTTGCCCTGGTGGCGGGTGATCTGCTGGAAAAGAAAGATAGCTTTACCACCGGCTCGGGCCGGGACATCGATCTGCGCATGTACGTAGAGCCCCGCAACGCAGAAAAATGCGAGTACGCTCTGGACGCGCTCAAGCGATCCATGCGCTGGGACGAGGAGGTCTACGGCCGGGAATACGATCTGGATATCTTCATGATCGTCGCGGTGGACGATTTCAACATGGGCGCCATGGAAAACAAGGGCCTGAACATCTTCAACTCGTCGTGTGTGCTGGCCAGCCAGGACACCGCCACCGATGCCGCGTTCCAGCGTATCGAAGCCATTGTCGCCCATGAGTATTTCCATAACTGGTCCGGCAATCGGGTGACCTGTCGGGACTGGTTCCAGCTCAGCCTGAAAGAGGGCTTTACGGTTTTCCGCGATTCCCAGTTTTCAGCAGACATGGGTTCACCCACGGTCAAACGCATTGAAGACGTCACCCTGCTGCGCACCGCCCAGTTTGCCGAAGATGCCGGCCCCATGGCCCATCCGATTCGCCCGGCCTCTTATATGGAGATCACCAACTTTTACACCCTGACCATTTATGAGAAGGGCGCGGAAGTGGTGCGGATGATTCACAACCTGCTGGGGTCGGAGTTGTTCCGCAAAGGCAGTGATCTGTACTTTGAGCGCCACGATGGCCAGGCGGTGACTACCGACGACTTTGTGGCTGCCATGGAAGACGCCTCTGGCCGCGATCTGGGCCAGTTCCGTCTGTGGTATGAACAGGCGGGTACGCCGGTCGTGACGGTGGCAGACGACTACGATGAAAGCCGCGGGGTTTATCGCCTGACCATCAGACAGTCCATTCCGGACACGCCGGGTCAGACCGACAAAAAACCGCAGCACATTCCCTTCGCGGTCGGCCTGTTGAACAGTGCGGGTGAATCCTTGCCGATAAACCTGAGTTCAGAGCAACAGAATGGTCCGCTGGAGCGGGTGCTGGAGCTCACCGAAACCGAACACTGCGTCGAGTTCCATGGCCTGTCCGAACGGCCGGTGCCGTCGTTACTGCGGGATTTCTCGGCCCCGGTTCGGGTGCGGTACCCTTGGGCCCGCGAGCAGTTGCTGTTCCTGATGAGCCATGACCCGGACGGCTTCAATCGTTGGGATGCCGGTCAGCGGTTGGCGGTGGATGTGATTCAGTCCCTGCTTGGCGCGCCCGACGATGCCGCAATTGAGCCCCGTCTGGTCGATGCCTACCGCCACCTTCTGAACGATACAGAGCTGGATCAGGCCCTGGCGGCCAAGATGTTGCTGTTGCCGTCTGAGGCTTATCTGGTGGAGCTGTCCGACCAGGCCGATGTGCCGGCCATTCATGCCGCCCGTGAACGGGTGTTGAAGCATCTTGCGCACGCCCTGCGCGATGAGCTGGTGGCTTGCTATCAGCGCAATCTGGATCAAACTGATTACCAGTTATCTTCTGGCGCCATTGCCCGCAGAAGCCTGCGTAATATCGCCCTTGCCTGGCTGCTGCATATCGACGATGAGCAAGCCTTGGGGCTGGCCCGCGAGCAATTCAGCAGCGCCGATAACATGACCGACCGCCTGGGTGGGTTGCGGGCGCTGGTGAACTCCGGCTTTGCAAGTGAGCGTGATCAGGCGCTGACAGCCTTCTACCAGCGTTTCAGTGAGGATCCACAGGTGGTGGAGTTGTGGTTCTCGGTGCAGGCCTCCAGCGATCGGGCCGGGCAGTTACCGCAGATTCAGCAGTTGCTGCAACATCCGGCATTCGACTGGAAAAACCCTAACAAGGTACGCTCCGTGGTCGGCGTGTTTGCCGGCCAGAATCTGGCCGCTTTCCACAGTCCGGACGGCAGCGGATACCAGTTCCTGGCAGAGCAGGTGTGCCGGCTGGATGACAGTAACCCGCAGATTGCCGCACGACTGGTGTCACCACTGACCCGCTGGAACAAATTTGCCCCAGAATACCGTGAGCAAATGAAGGCGGCCCTTGAGCGCATTCGCGACAAGAGTACGCTGTCCCGGGACGTTTACGAGGTTGTCCACAAGAGCCTGGCCGACTGACGCCGGGCCAGTATCCGGCGGTGATGGTAACGTCGTCGTCAGCGCCGGATACAAAATCGCACTTTCGGTCGATAGACAATGTTGCACAATCGGCTAATCTGGTTAACAGTCTGCGATTGCATCAGACCATAACAATAAAGCCCGCCAAGGGCTTCCAGACGGCTGTAAGGTTGCACCATGAGATACAACAAGAACGCATTTTTTGGCGGGTTGCTTGCGCTTTCTTTTGCAGTGGCCCCGGTCCACGCCGCGGTGTCCGCAGCTGAGGCCAATCGCCTTGGTCAGGATCTGACCTCTTTTGGCTCGGTAAAAGCCGGCAATGACGCTGGCACCATTCCAGCCTGGGATGGCGGGCTGACACAGGGGCCGGCCGGATACCAGGGCAGCGGCCAGCACCATATCAATCCTTTTCCGGACGATCAGGTTCTGTTCACCATTACCGCGTCCAACATGGATCAGTACAGCGACCGCCTGACGGCTGGCCTCAGGGCCATGCTTGATACCTATCCGACGACCTTCCGTATTCCGGTTTACCAGTCGCGTCGCACTCACGCGATACCGGACTGGGTGGCGGACAATACCCGCAAGAACGCCGTTAATGCCAGAATTGTCGGTCAGGCCGAAGGTATCGAAGACGCCTTTGGCGGCTACCCGTTCCCGATACTGCATGGCACCGATGAGGAAAAGGCCTGGCAGGTCGTCTGGAACCATCTCACCCGCTGGCGTGGTGTTTCCATCACCCGTCGTTCCAGTGAGGTGGCGGTGCAAACCAGTGGCGATTACGGCCTGGTCACGTCCCAGCAGGAGGCCTTCTTTAATTTCTACAATCCGGAAGGTGGTGAGAGCGATCTCGATAACATCATTTTCTACTACCTCTCGTTCACCCAGTCGCCACCTCGCCTGGCTGGCGGTGCCATCCTGATTCACGAAACCCTGAACCAGATTATCAATCCGCGAAATGGCTGGGGCTATAACGCCGGCCAGCGCCGTGTTCGTCGTGCGCCCAACCTTGGCTACGACTCTCCGATTGCCGCCGCTGACAATCTGCGTACCGCCGATGACACCGATATCTTCAACGGGGCCATGGATCGCTACAACTGGAATTACGAAGGGATGAAAGAAATCTACATCCCTTACAACAATTACCGGATTGGTGAAAAAGGCACGCCTTATTCGGAAATTCTGGGGGTCTCCCATCTGAATCCGGAGCTGACCCGCTGGGAGTTGCACCGGGTTCACGTGGTTGAGGCCAGCCTCAAGCAGGGCGAGCGTCACATCTACGGCAAGCGTCGTTTCTATGTCGACGCCGACAGCTGGAACACCGTGCTGCTGGACCAGTATGACGGTCGCGGCGAGTTGTGGCGCGTGACCATGGGTATTCCGAAAAATTATTACGAATTACCAGGCGTCTGGACAGTGCTTGATGTATATCATGACCTTCAGGCCCGTCGCTATCACGTGTTGGGGCTGGATACACAAGAGTCCGGCACCCGGGTGTTCACTGATGATGTGCCCAACATACGTTATTTCTCACCGGCCTCGCTGCGTCGGCGGAGTGTGCGCTGAGATCCCGGCGCGCAGTCTGATACCGGGGCAGCAGCAGGGGTTTTCAGACACCGGCGGCCTCAAGGCTGCCGGTTTGTTTGTGCTTGCGTAAGGCTGCGGGGCGAAGCGTAACAAGAAACAACCAACGGAAAGGCAATTTGAATGGCTAATAGGTTCATGTGCGAGACACTGGGGACTGCCTGTGTGGGACTCTCCATGGCGCTGGCAGCGCCTGCGGCATTTGCGGTGCCGGATATTCTTGAAACCATCGCGCGCCCGACGCTGCTGGCTCCCGAATCGTTGCTCAATGATGCAACGCGGGCCGGTGAGCGTATCGTCGCGGTTGGCGAGCGCGGCCACGTTATTTTCTCGGATGATGAGGGGCAAACCTGGGTGCAGGGTGCGGTGCCGGTTGCTCTGACATTGAACGGGGTTGATTTCGGGTCTGATCAGCACGGCTGGGTGGTTGGTCACAGTGGCGCAGTGCTGCATTCCTCTGACGCCGGAGAAAACTGGACCTTACAGCTGGATGGTATTCAGGCCTCAGGGTTGGCCATGGCGAGCAAAGAAGAACAGATTGCTGACATGGAAGAGCAGATCGAGCAGGCTCCGGAAGAGGAGAAAGCGGATCTCGAATGGGCTCTGGATGATCTCTATTTCACGCTCGAAAACATGCAGGCCGATCTGGATGTCGGACCGGTGAATCCGTTTCTCGATGTCTGGTTTGAGGACGATAGTCACGGCTTTGTGGTTGGTGCCTACGGTATGATCCTGAGAACCCGGGATGGTGGTGATTCCTGGCAGGACTGGGCGCCGAAGCTGGACAATCCAAGGAGTTTTCATCTTAACAGTATTACTCAGCTGACCGGCGGTGCCTTGGTCGTGGTAGGTGAGGCCGGGCAGATCCATGTGTCAGTGGACGGCGGTGATTCCTGGGAGCGTCGTGAGAGCCCTTATGCCGGCTCGCTGTTCGGGGCTATGGGCACCGGTCAGGTTAACGAAGTGCTTGCTTTCGGATTGAGGGGCCATGTTTTCCGGTCTACCGATCTCGGTCGCAACTGGCTGGTGGTGCCCAGCGAAAGTGAGGCCACTTTGAACAGCGGCGCGGTGACTGATGATGGCAGAATTGTCCTGGTCGGCAACGGCGGCGCCGTGTTGATGAGTACAAACGGCGGCGAAAGTTTCCGTGTGCATTTCCGGCGTGACCGGGAAGGCCTGATGGCAGTGGTTCCACTGACTGGTACCAATCTTCTTCTGGTGGGCGAGGGTGGTGTCAAAATTACCGACGCTCGTGGCCGGAATTCGAACTAACGCCCTGGTGTGGCATCAACAGATTAATGGATAGAGGGGTTTTTTAATGTCTAACCCGTTGCACGATAAGGGTGAACATTACCTGACGACGCCAAAGGCGGAGCCGTTGCTTGAACGACTGATTTTCAACAACCGGGTACTGATCCTGGTTGCGTTTTTTATTCTGACACTGTTTCTCGGCTATAACGCCGTCAAGATTCAGCCGGATGCCAGTTTTGAGCGGATGATTCCGCTGGAGCATCCCTACATCGTCAACATGCTTGAATATCGCGATGATCTGGAGAATCTGGGCAACTTTGTGCGGATCGCGGTAGCGGTTGAAGATGGCGATATCTTCACTGCGGAGTATATGGAGACACTTCAGCAGATTACGGATGAAGTGTTCTATCTGAACGGTGTTGATCGGTCAGGCCTGAAATCCCTGTGGACGTCCAACGTCCGGTGGGTGGAAGTGACTGAGCAAGGCTTCCAGGGTGGTACGGTGATCCCGGACGGTTACGACGGTTCACCCGAAAGCCTGGAGCAATTGCGCCAGAATGTGTTGCGCTCGAATGAAGTCGGGCGTCTGATCTCAGACAACTTCCGCTCGACCATCGTCTATGCGCCGCTGTACGAGAAAAATCCGGAAACCGGCGAAGCGCTGGACTACGCCGAGTTTTCCCGTCAGCTGGAAGAGAAAATCCGCGACAAGTACCATGCACAGAATCCTGATATCAGCATTCACATTGTCGGTTTTGCCAAAAAAATTGGCGACCTGATTGAAGGCATCGGCGCCATCGCCTGGTTCGCCGGTATCACCATTCTGCTGACCACGCTGTTGCTGTTCTGGTACTCCCGCTGCATCACGGGCACGCTGGTACCGGTGTTCACTTCCATTATTGCGGTGTTTCTGCAGCTCGGTACACTCAGGCTTTTGGGATTCGGGCTTGACCCCTACTCGGTGCTGGTGCCGTTCCTGGTGTTCGCAATCGGCATCAGTCATGGCGTGCAAATCGTTAACGCCATGGCGGTTGAGGCAGCCAGAGGCTTTGATCCGATCACTTCCGCAAGGTTGGCGTTTCGTGCCCTCTACATTCCCGGCATGTTGGCCCTGATCTCGGATGCCTTTGGTTTCCTGACGCTGGTCTTTATCGAAATTGACGTTATCCGGGATCTGGCCATTGCTGCCGGTCTGGGTGTTGCCTTCGTTATTATCACCAACCTGGTTCTGCATGTTTTGATCATGTCGTACCTCGGAATCTCGAAGGGTGGCATCAGGCACGTTCAGAACCACGGTGAAAAGCAGGATCGCAAGTGGCGCCTCATGTCCTATTTCGCGCACCCGGGTGTGGCACCGATTTCGCTGCTTATTGCGGTCATTGGTCTGGGCCTGGGGCTCTATTACAAGCAGGACCTGAAGGTGGGGGACCTGGATGAGGGTGCGCCGGAATTACGCGCCGATTCCCGTTACAACGTCGACAACGCCTACATCATCGATAACTATTCGACCAGTGCAGATGTGCTGGTGGTGATGGTGAAAACCGAGGAGGAGCAGTGTACCCAGTACAACGTGCTGCGTGCGATGGATCGTCTGCAATGGGAGTTGAAAAACACCCCGGGTGTCCAGAGTTCTGCGTCACTGGCCGACGTGTCGAAGATGGTGACCAAGGCTCTGAACGAAGGCAGCTGGAAGTGGTATGAAATCTCCCGTAATCAGACCATTATTAATGCGTCTATCCGTGAGGCGCCAGCTGGTCTGATTAACACCACCTGTGACCTGACGCCGGTGCTGGTGTTCCTGGAGGACCACAAGGCAGAAACTCTGCAGACCGTTGTCGACCGGGTTGAGGAATTCTCCGATGCTTACAGCAACGAAGAGCACACATTCCTGTTGGCAGCCGGTAATGCGGGTATCGAGGCCGCCACCAACGAGGTTATTTCGAACGCGAAGAACCTGATGCTGATACTGGTTTACAGTGTGGTCAGCTTGTTGTGTTTTGTGACCTTCCGTTCGATTCGTGCGGTTGCCTGTATTGTGATTCCGCTGGGTCTGACCTCGATTTTGTGTGAGGCCATCATGTCGGTGTCGGGTATCGGTATCAAAGTGGCAACACTTCCGGTTATTGCGCTGGGCGTGGGTATCGGTGTCGACTACGGTATTTATATCTACAGCAAGCTGGAGAAGTACCTGCTGGAAGGCAAAACCTTGCAGGATGCTTATTATGAGACACTGCGCTCCACCGGTAAGGCGGTCATCTTCACCGGCGTAACCCTGGGTCTGGGCGTGGTGACCTGGATCTTCTCGCCCATCAAGTTCCAGGCGGACATGGGTTTCCTGTTGTTCTTTATGTTCCTCTGGAACATGATCGGGGCAATCTGGTTGCTGCCGGCACTGGCCCGGTTCCTGTTGCGTCCTGACAAGATGTTGGCAAAAGCACGAGCTGCGAAATAACAGCCTGAGGCAACAAAAAAGCCCGCGTTAGCGGGCTTTTTTGTTGCCAGGTCATACGCTTAGCGAGCTAATGCTGGCTTTATTTATGACCTGAAGTGGTCTATCTTCTAGAGTGAATGGTAGATTTGTCCGTACTCAATCGCGGACATTCGATTAAAACGTCCAAGAAAAAAAGGAAGAGCACACATGACACTGAAACTCAGAGCGTCCGTTTTCGCGGTTGCCGCCGTCGTTAGCCTCGGAGCCGCATCAACGGCCGTGTCGGCCCAGGAACAGCGTTTCGTAACCATCGGCACCGGTGGGGTAACCGGCGTTTACTATCCGGCAGGTGGCGCCATCTGCCGCCTGGTCAATATGGATCGCAAGGAGCATGGCATCCGCTGTTCCGTTGAGAGCACCGGCGGTTCGGTTTACAACCTGAACGCAATCCGTGCCGGCGAGCTCGATCTGGCTGTTGCCCAGTCTGACTGGCAGTTCCATGCCTACAACGGCACCAGTCAGTTTGAGGACAGCGGCAAGAACGAAAAACTCCGGGCCGTCTTTTCGTTGCACCCGGAACCGTTCACGGTTGTTGCCAGCAAGGGCTCGGGTATCAAAAACTTCGAAGATCTGGAAGGCAAGCGGGTCTCTGTCGGTAACCCGGGCTCTGGTCAACGCGCCACAGCCGAGGTTCTGATGGGCGAAATGGGCTGGAGTCTGGATAAATTCTCGCTGGCGGCTGAGATCAAAGCGGCGGAGCAGTCCCAGGCACTGTGCGATGGCAACATTGATGCGTTTTTCTACACCGTTGGTCACCCCTCCGGTGCGATCAAGGAAGCAACCACTTCCTGTGACAGTGTGGTGGTCAATGTAGACAACTCGGCGTCCAAAAAGCTGATCGACGACAACCCTTATTACCGGAAAGCCGTCATTCCGGGCGGAATGTACCGTGGCTCCGATCAGGACGTGACCACCTTCGGTGTGGCGGCAACCTTCGTATCGTCTACTGACGTACCCGACGATGTGGTCTATGCAGTCGTCAAGGCCGTGTTCGAGAACTTCGACAGCTTCAAGCGCCTGCACCCGGCATTTGGCAACCTCAACAAAGAAGAGATGGTTTCTGATGCCCTGAGTGCGCCTCTGCACCCGGGTGCTGCCAAGTACTATCGTGAGGCTGGTCTGATCAACTGATCGGATAAGCACATAACAGAGCGGGCGTCCGGCCCGCTCTGTTGATTCCAGTCTGACTATACCCCACCACAGGAACATTCTATGGCAAAGAACGACCCCGGTGCCGGGGCGGGTGTGGATGCCGCCAAGGTTAATCAGATTTTACAGACAGAAGTCGGAGGCAGGGCACTCACCGGACCCGCGTCTGTCATCCTCTTTGTTATACCGCTGTGCTGGTCCCTGTTTCAGCTCTGGATTGCGTCGCCGCTGCCGTTCATTCTGAACTTCGGTATTTTTAACTCCACGGAAGCGCGTTCGATCCATCTTGCCTTTGCCGTGTTTCTCGCATTTTCGGCCTTCCCGATGATCAAGGGCGTGCACGCCAATAAAGTGCCGGTCTATGACTGGGTTCTGGCGTTGGCTGCGGCTTTTACGGCGTCTTACCTCTACGTTTTTTATAACGAACTCTCAACACGCCCGGGGGCCCCGATTACGGTGGATCTCTGGGTTTCTATGGCCGGTCTGATTTTACTCCTTGAAGCCACCCGCCGGGCCCTGGGGCTTCCCCTGACCATTGTCGCCGCAGTATTTATTGCCTACTCCCTGGCCGGCCCCTATATGCCGGATGTGATCTCCCACAAGGGTGTCAGTATCAGTAAACTGGCGTCGCACCAGTGGTTAGGCACCGAAGGGGTGTTTGGGGTGGCCCTGGGAGTCTCCACCAGCTTTGTTTTCCTGTTTGTGCTGTTTGGTGCCCTGCTGGAGCGTGCCGGTGCGGGCAATTATTTCATCAAGGTGGCCTACGCCATGCTCGGCCATATGAAAGGTGGGCCCGCCAAAGCGGCGGTGGTCGCCAGTGGCCTGAGTGGGGTGATTTCGGGGTCCTCCATTGCCAACGTGGTCACCACCGGGACCTTTACTATTCCGCTGATGAAGCGTGTCGGTTTCCCTGCCACCAAAGCGGGAGCTGTTGAAGTGGCGGCGTCCACCAATGGCCAGCTGACCCCGCCGATTATGGGGGCTGCGGCTTTCCTGATGGTGGAGTATGTGGGTATTTCCTATCTGGAAGTCATCAAACACGCGATCTTGCCAGCGCTGATTTCCTATGTGGCCTTGATCTACATTGTTCACCTTGAGGCCTGCAAACTGAAGATGGAGGGTATGGAGCGCCCTGATCGTCAATCTCTGGCCCAGCGGATGCTCAACTGGGTGGTCGTGTTGATCGGACTGATTGTGCTGACCTTTGCGGTGTATTACGGGGTTGGCTGGACCAAAGATGTACTCGGCGAGTATGCGCCTTGGGTATTGGGCCCTCTTATCCTTGCAATTTATGTTGGCTTGATTGGTTTCGCTACCCGCTATCCCGAGCTCGAGGTCGACGATCCCGATCAGGACATAGGGGCGTTGCCGGAAGTCGGGCCAACGGTCAAAACCGGTTTGTATTATCTGTTGCCGGTGGTTGTACTGGTATGGTGCCTGACGGTGGAGCGTTTCTCGCCGCAGCTGTCTGCCTTCTGGGCAACCGTGTTCATGATCTTTATCGTGATTACGCAGCGCCCTCTGAAAGCCTTCTTCCGCAAACATGACGGGCTGTTCCGGGAGTTCACGGGTGGTATCGTTGATCTGTTCCATTCGCTGGCTACCGGCGCCCGGAACATGGTGGGCATTGGTGTTGCTACGGCCACCGCCGGCATTGTGGTTGGCACGGTAACGCTGACCGGCATCGGGCTGGTGATGACCGAGTTTGTTGAGTTGCTGTCTGGCGGTAATTTGCTGTTGATGCTGATCTTCACCGCAGTGATCAGTCTGATTCTGGGTATGGGCTTGCCGACTACGGCAAATTACATTGTGGTCTCCACCCTGATGGCGCCGGTGATTGTGACGCTGGGCGCCGAGAATGGCCTGCTGGTGCCGCTGATTGCGGTGCACCTGTTCGTGTTCTACTTCGGCATCCTGGCGGATGACACGCCGCCCGTGGGGTTGGCCGCCTACGCGGCGGCCGCCATCTCCGGAGCTGATCCGATACGAACCGGTATACAGGGCTTTGCTTACGACATCCGGACCGCGATTCTGCCGTTCATGTTTATCTTCAACACCCAGCTGTTGCTGATTGGCCTGACCGGTTGGCTGGATCTGCTGATTACCGTGGCCAGCGCAGTAACCGCGATGCTGGTGTTTTCGGCAGCGACCCAAGGCTACTGGTTTACCAAAAGCTACAAGTGGGAAAGCCTGCTGCTGGTGTTGATCACTTTCACCATGTTCCGGCCGGGATTCTGGTGGGACATGATTTACCCGCCTTACGAAGACCGTCAGGGCGTGGCGATCATGGAGTACGTTGAACAGGCAAAGGTTGATGAGCCGGTGGTGTTCAAAGTCTCCGGCATGGGCTTCGATGGTAGTGAGAAGACCACCTACGTTCAGCTGGAAATACCGGACGGTGATTCTGCTCAGGAGCGGTTTGCCGCAGTTGGGCTTGAGGTGTCCGCTCAGGACGACATGCTGGCGGTCGACTTTGTCGACTTCGGCAGTGCGGCGCAAGACGCCGGCATCGAGTTCGGTTGGAACATCGAGGTGGTGCAGGCAAAACTTGACCGTCCTCCGAGGGAGCTGATGTTCATTCCGGCCCTGCTGTTGCTGGCCATGGTGGCCTTTGGTCAGCTCAAGCGTAAGGCCCGCGAGGAGGCGCAACCAGAGCCTGGCTGATTGATTCCGTGCGACCACTCAGAAACCCGGCATTGTTGCCGGGTTTTTTTCTGGTAAACTCGCCTGCAAACCAGCCCGCGGTTTGTATCGCGGACGCTGGCAACCATGTGATCTCTGGTATAGATCACCGCTGAGAAACCACAGGAGAGTTCCATGCCCGTCATTACCCTGCCGGATGGCAGTCATCGCAGTTTTGCAGAATCCGTTACCGTTCACGACGTCGCCGCTGACATTGGCGCAGGCCTGGCCAAAGCCGCCCTGGCCGGTAAAGTGGATGGCCAGCTCGTCGATACCAGCCACCTGATCGAAACCGATGCCGAACTGGCCATTGTGACAGAGCGAGACGACGACGGTGTGGATGTCGTTCGTCACTCCACCGCCCACCTGTTGGCCATGGCGGTGAAGGAATTGTTCCCGGAAGCGCAGGTCACGATTGGCCCGGTCGTCGATAACGGCTTCTATTACGATTTCAAATACGACCGTCCGTTCACCAATGACGACCTGGCGCGTATTGAAAAGCGCATGGAAGAACTGGCCAAACAGGATCTTCCGGTTTCCCGGTCGGTGATGTCCCGGCAAGATGCGGTCAAACTGTTTGATGACATGGGCGAAGAGTACAAAGTTCGGATCATCGAGGACATACCCGGTGAAGAAGACCTGTCGTTCTATCGCCAGGGTGACTTTATTGATCTGTGCCGCGGCCCGCACGTGCCCAGCACGGGCAAGCTCAAAGCCTTCAAGTTGACCAAGGTTGCCGGTGCGTTCTGGCGCGGCGATCACAACAACGAGCAGTTGCAGCGGGTTTACGGCACCGCCTGGGGCAACAAGAAAGACCTCAAAGCCTATCTGAACCGTCTGGAAGAAGCCGAAAAACGCGACCACCGCAAGATCGGCAAAAAACTGAAACTGTTCCATATGCAGGAAGAAGCGCCGGGCATGGTGTTCTGGCACCCGGATGGCTGGACGCTGTATCAGGAGATCGAACAGTACATGCGGGGCAAGCTGCACCGCCACGGCTATAAGGAAATCAAAACACCACAGG
>JAWOAO010000299.1:0-5067 GCA_046498485.1 Marinobacter sp.
CAATCGGGCGCAATCGATTATCTGGTCAAACCGTTTGAGCCACAGATCCTGGTGGATGCGGTGGCCAAGGTGGTAGGCGGCAGCCGTCACAAAACCAGTGACGAGGCGATCGCGGAAGACCCGATCAGCAAGCGAATGTTCCAGTTGGCGGCCAAAGTGGCCGGTAGCGACTCGACGGTGATGATTTCCGGCGAAAGCGGCACCGGTAAAGAAGTGCTGGCCCGGTATATTCACCAGCAGTCACCGCGCGCTGATCAGGCCTTTGTCGCCATCAATTGTGCGGCGATTCCCGAGAACATGCTCGAGGCTATTCTGTTTGGTCACGAAAAAGGTGCCTTCACCGGCGCGGTGGCGTCTTCACCGGGCAAATTTGAACAGGCCAATGGCGGCACCATTCTGCTGGATGAGATCTCGGAAATGGATCTTGGCCTGCAGTCCAAGTTGTTAAGGGTGCTGCAGGAACGGGAAGTTGAGCGGGTCGGCGGCCGCAAGACCATTGCACTGGACGTGCGGGTGATCGCCACCACTAACCGGGATCTGGGCCATTATGTTCGTGAAGGCAACTTCCGGGAAGATCTGTACTACCGCTTGACGGTGTTCCCGATGCACTGGCAGCCCTTGCGGGAGCGCCCGCTGGATATTCTGCCGCTGGCAAAATACCTGCTCAAAAAGCACTGTCGAAAAATGAAACTGACTGGACTGACCCTGGCCGAAGATGCCCGCAAGGCGCTGATCAGCCATGGTTGGCCGGGCAATGTCCGGGAGCTGGACAATGCGATCCAGCGCGCTCTGGTGTTGCAGCAGGGTAACGTGATTCACCAGGAAGATCTGTGCCTGGAGCTAGGCATCACCGGCCGCTCCGAATTGAGCAGTCCGGCGGTGCCGGCCCCGGCAGCACCGGTTCGGTCTCAGGACGCCGGGTTTGTTGAACCACAGTACGCCGCGCTGGAGTCGCTTGCCGACCCGACCGAGGAAGCATTGCCCGAGGCAAGTTCGCTGGGTGATGATCTGCGCCAGCAAGAGTTCCGTATCATCATCCAGACCCTCAGGAAAGAGCGCGGGCGTCGCAACCGGGCCGCGGAGCAGTTGGGAATCAGCCCCAGGACGCTTCGCTACAAGTTGGCCCAGATGCGCGATGCCGGCATCGATCTTGAGTCTGAATTGGCTTCAGTCTAGATTTTTTTGGTCATCGTGCAACCATACTCCTTCGGGCACCCTTCGGGGTGTCTTTTTTTTGCCCCGCCTAAAGGTTGCTCCTGTCGCCGTCAAATGTCTGGCACCGGCTGCGGGTTATGGCCACTGGTTATATACAACATTTTGAATATAAACAATAAAATAATTATGGCTCGGCATTTGCATTATCTCTTGTAAGTAAAGATCAAGTGATACCCCGAGGGGTTAGCCTGGAGAGAGATATGGTTCAGCGTGCCGACATCAACAGTGTTTTGTCAGACATCCGCTCCCTGCGTTCTGAAATGATGCAGAATCAGCGTGTCGAGCAGGATCAATCGGTTCGTGGCCGGGTCGACGGCCCGCGCAGTGTTCAGGAACCCCGGGAAATCTCCAGCTTCAGCGATATGCTGGGCAACGCGGTCAACAGCGTCAACGACACGCAAAAGCAGGCCAATGATCTGCGTACCGCCTACGACATGGGCGACCCCAATGTCGACATCACCCGGGTGATGATCGCGGCCCAGAAATCGACGGTGTCCTTCGAGGCGCTGACCCAGGTGCGTAACCGGGTAGTGCGAGCCTACGAAGACATCATGAATATGCCGATCTGATAACGGAGCACCCGCATGGCAAGCGTACCAGCAAAAACTACTGCCTCTGACGTGCCGGCAACCCAGGACACCGATGCATCGGAAAGTGGCAGCACCCTGCTGCTCGGATTCAATCGACTGAATCTGTTGAGGCAGGTCGGGCTTATGGTTGGCCTGGCGGCCAGTGTGGCCCTCGGTTTTGCTGTTGTACTGTGGGCTCAGGAGCCCAACTATCAGCCAGTGGTCGGGGACTTGTCTGCCTACAATCCGCAGGACGTCATCAGTATTCTCGACAGCAACGGCATCAAGTACCGGATGGACCCCCGCACCGGTGCGCTGCTGGTGCCTTCAGAGGAAGTTCACAATGCCCGCCTGAAACTCGCCGCTGAGGGCGTGACCGACCGTAAAACGATCGGTTACGAGCTGTTGGATCAGGATCGCGGCCTGGGCACCTCCCAGTTTATGGAAACCATCAGCTACCGCCGTGGCCTGGAAGGCGAGCTGGCCCGCACCATTTCGACCATGCGTGGCGTTCGCAATGCCCGGGTGCACCTGGCCATTCCCGAGCGTTCGGTGTTTATCCGCGATGCCCGCGAGCCGACCGCGTCGGTGTTTCTTGAAGTGTTTGCCGGGCGCAGACCGGAGCAGGAGCAGATCCGCGCCGTGGTCAATCTTGTCGCCGGAAGTGTCCCGATGATGAAACGGGGGCAGGTGACCGTGGTAGACCAGAATGGCAACCTGCTGACCGGTGATGAAGTCCGTGGCGACGTGGACCTGATGAAGGATCAGTACGAGTACACCTCGAAAGTGGAAGAGCGACTTAGCCGCCGGGTGGCGTCGATGATTTCACCCATCGTGGGCAATGGCCGATACCGTGCCGAAGTCAGCGCCGATCTTGATTTCTCTGCGGTCGAGCGTGCCGAAGAATTGTACAACCCGGAACAGCAGGCGATTCGTAGCGAGCGTGAATCGAGTGAGCAGCGTGGCGATGGCGTCAATGGTGGTATTCCGGGCGCGCTGGCCAATCAGCCCCCGGGCAATGCCACGGCTCCGGAACAGGTGGCTGCAGAGAACGGTGAGGGCGCGCCTGCCGCGCAGCCGGTCAATATTCGTCGCGAATCCACGCGCAACTATGAAATCGACCGCACCGTCAGCTACACCCGCCAGGAAATGGGCAATATCAAGCGCGTGACTGTTGCGCTTGCGGTTGACGATATGCGACTGGTCAATCCGGAAACCGGTGCCGTCACCTTCGAGCCCTGGCCGGAAGCAGAACTTCAGCGCCTGAGTATGCTGGTGCGTGATGCCGTCGGCTATTCGGCCGCTCGCGGTGACAGTGTCACGGTAATGAACACCGCCTTTGCCCAGGAAGAAACGATTGAGTTCGAGACTCCGGGCTTCTGGGAGCAGCCCTGGTTCTGGGACCTGATGAAGCAGGTGTTGGCTGGCCTGGTTATTCTGATTCTGGTGCTGGGTTTGCTGCGGCCGACGCTCAAGAGTTTGTCCGGGGCAGGCGGTAAAGGGCGGGATGACAATTCCGACAGCGGCAGCTACAGCGGCGGGCTTGACGGCATTGAAGGCGGTGACGCCCTCAAACAGGCGATGTCTTCACAGGACGACCTGCTTTTGCCTGGAGCCACAGACGGCTATGATAGGCAGGTAAATGCTCTTAAGGGCCTGATTGCAGAAGATCCCGCCAGGGTTGCACAGGTCATGCGCCAGTGGGTGAACGTCGATGACTGAAGAGAATGGCCAGTTGCAGGGGGGTAGCAGCCCGGGAAAACCGCAGCGCAAGATTCCGCGAGTAGAACAGGCGGCTATCCTGTTAATGTCGCTGGGCGAAACGGACGCCGCCGAAATCCTGAAGCACATGGGCCCGAAAGAAGTGCAGCGTGTGGGCGTTGCCATGGCTCAGATGAAAGATGTCAGCAAAGACGATGTCACCTTTGTGCTCAACCAGTTTGTTGAGGCCGTTGGTGGGCAAACCGGACTGGGTGTGGGCAATGACGATTACATCCGCGCCATGCTGACTCAGGCCCTGGGCGACGATAAAGCCGCGAGCCTGATCGACCGCATCCTGGTGGGCGGCAATACTACCGGGCTCGACACCCTGAAATGGATGGAGCCCAGGGCCGTCGGCGATATCATTCGCTACGAGCATCCCCAGATTCAGGCCATCGTTATCTCTTACCTTGACCCGGACCAGGCCGCCGAAATTCTGGCAACCCTGGATGAAAAGGTGCGCCTGGACGTCATGATGCGGGTTGCCTCACTCGAAAGTATCCAGCCCCAGGCCTTGCAGGAACTCAACGATATCCTGGAAAAACAGTTCTCGGGCGGTTCTGCAGCCCAGACCAGTCGCATTGGCGGGGTCAAGCGGGCGGCCGACATCATGAACTTCATGGATCGCGGCATTGAGGGTAATCTGATGGATTCCATCAAAGACATGGACCCGGATCTTGCCTCTACCATTGAAGATCTGATGTTTGTCTTTGATAACCTCAAAGAAGTCGATGACCGAGGTATTCAGGCGCTGCTCAGGGAAGTGTCGTCCGAAGTATTGGTGGTGGCGCTGAAAGGTTCCGACGAGGCCGTCAAAGACAAAATTTTCAAGAACATGTCCAAGCGGGCGGCGGAACTGCTGCAGGATGATCTGGAAGCCAAGGGCCCGGTCAAGGTCAGTGAGGTGGAGTCGGCGCAGAAGGATATCATCAGCGTGGCCCGACGCATGGCAGAGGCCGGTGAGATTACGCTTGGCGGTACCGGTGAAGAAATGATGTGATGAAAGATTCTGATCAGGACACCAAGCGCATCCCGAAAGAACAGCTGACCGCCTGGGAGCGGTGGGAATTGCCCCTGCTTGACGAGCGCGGCAACCAGGTCGTGCACGAGCAAGAGGTCAAGCCGCTGACCGCCGGTGATATGGAAGCGATCCGGCAGGCCGCCCGCGAGGATGGCTTTCAGGAAGGCCGGCAGGCCGGGCATCAGGAAGGGTTCGAAAAGGGGCATGCGGAAGGTCATAAAGAAGGTTACAGCGTCGGCGAAGCGGAAGGCCGGGAGCAGGGCAGTCAACGGGCTGCGGAGGCAACCCGCAAAGAGGTGGAGTCGCGCACAGACCGTCTCGAGCACCTGCTGGGAGAACTGCTGCTGCCGATTCAGCGCCACGAAGAAGAGCTTGAGACGGTACTGGTTAACCTGACCACCGTGTTGGCCCGGGCCGTGGTGTTTCGCAAGCTGAGCATGGATTCCTCCCAGATCCGCCAGGTCGTGCGCAAAGCGCTGGAGGCTTTACCTTCGACCGCTG
>JAWOAO010000303.1:0-6467 GCA_046498485.1 Marinobacter sp.
CTCAACTGTTCCATTACTCACCTACCTGCCCTATGCGTGACTGATGCCTGAGGGTCAGTGCAGATCCGATCGCCGGATCACACCTACACCAAGACCTTCGATAAACAATTCTTGTTCTGTCAGATCAATTTCAATCGGTGCAAACTCTTCGTTTTCTGCAATCAGCCAGACTTTCGAGCCTTCACGCTGAAACCGCTTCACAGTGACTTCCTCACCGACCCGAGCTACCACAACCTGCCCGTTATGAACGTCCTGGGTGCTGTGTACCGCCAACAAATCGCCGTCAAGAATGCCGATGTCTTTCATGCTCATGCCCCGGACTCGCAGCAGATAATCCGCCGAGGGCGAAAAGAAGCCCGGCAGCAAAGAACAATGATCTTCGATGTGCTCTTGCGCCAGAATCGGGCTGCCTGCCGCCACCTGGCCGATAATCGGCAAGCCCGGATCCGGCTCGACTTCCGGCAGGCGTATGCCGCGACTGGCACCGGGCACCATTTCAATAGCGCCCTTCCTGGCCAGTGCCCGAAGATGCTCTTCCGCCGCGTTCGCGGAACGAAAGCCCAGTTCAGCCGCGATCTCCGCCCGTGTCGGCGGGTAGCCGGTTTCATCTATAGAGCGCCGGATAATACCCAGCACCTGGGACTGTCGTGCGGTCAGCTTCATGCAATTACTCCGGTTTGAGCATCCTGGTTTTATATACAGTTATTTGACTATATACAGTGTTTTATCCAGTGTAAAGTCCACGCGGTATTTTTCTGCCAGGTAACAGGAGGCCACGAATCCTTATGTTAAGGTAAGGGTCTTCGAGCTATAAGGACGCCAATAACCTATGAACTCAAACGATCGTTGCAAGATGCCGGATCAACTGAAGAATCATCAAGGTGAAGAGCGCAAGGTCGGGGTCGAGATCGAACTTTCCGGGCTAAGCTACGACGAGCTGATCGACCACGCCTCGCGGTTGCTCGACAGCACCCCCAGGCTCACGTCCCGATATGTAACCAGGCTCGAGACACAGGCCGGCACCTTCACTATTGAACTGGACTCAGACCCGATCAAGGATCTTGACCTGGACGACGACCGCCTGCCGCAATCCATTCGCGATCTGGGCAATCACGCGATGGATGTGATCGATTTTGCCGCTGAAAAAATTGTTCCGCTGGAGATCGTGGGGCCTCCGCTGGCTTTTTCTAAAGTGGATCTCATTGAGCACCTGGTTGATGAACTCAGAGACCTCGGCGCTGAAGGCAGCCGAGAAGCCATTTATTTCGCCTTTGGCCTGCAGCTCAATCCCGAGCTTCCGGATCTTGAGCCTGGCACCCTTGTGCGTTATCTCCAGGCTTTTGCCGCACTGTATGACTGGCTCAAGTCACGACACCAGCTCGACATCAGCCGTAAGTTCACCACCTATATTGAACCCTGGAGTAGTCGGTATACCGACAAGCTCATGGCGGATGAATACACTCCAGACATCAAAACGTTGATGAGGGACTACCTCCACGACAACCCGACCAGAAACAAGGCACTGGATTTGCTGCCGTTGTTCGCGCACCTGGATCCGGAGTTACTGGCAGAGTATGTTATTGACCCGAGAATCAAGAGCCGGCCAACGTTGCATTACCGGTTGCCCGACTGTGACATTGCTAATCCGCGGTGGCACTTTTCAACCGTCTGGAATGACTGGGTAGTGCTTGAACAACTCGCCAATAACCCCGACGATCTGAAAGCACTCAGGGCATTGTTTCGGGGGGCAAAAAAATTCAGCTTCCATAATCTTACCCATTCCTGGCGTGAGACCACCGACCAATGGCTGAAACAACACGGTTATGTCTGATCATCATGACGCCCCGGAAACGCCGGGGCTGACCATTGGCATCAGCGGCCCGGCCAGGCGTAGCAGCTCCCACCGGCTGATCAGCCTCGGGCTGAGGCTGCACGGTGCGCACACTCACTATATCCGCCCCGGCTCACAGACCGATGTGTCGCTGCTGGATGGGCTGGTGTTGTCGGGTGGCACCCACGTGCACCCCAACCGTTATGGCCAGCAGCCTCAGGTGACCGCACGATACGATCTGAAGCGGGATGAAACCGATCACCGCCTGTTAGAACAGGCCGAGCAGCTCGGGCTACCGGTGCTCGGGATTTGCCGCGGCGCCCAGTTTATCAATATCTTTCACGGCGGTTCATTGTGTCAAAACGTTACTCCGTTAAGAATGAAAACCCGTCACCGCCCGCTGCTACTGCCGCTGCAAACCGTCCAGCTGGTGCACACCAGCCGCCTGGGCCGCCTGATGCACAGCACCATCATCGGCGCTAATCGCATTCACAGCCAGACCATCAAGCAGTTAGGGCGAAACCTGAGAGTGACGGCTGTGGACAACGACCTGTTTGTACAGGCCATTGAAAACACCGGGCAGCAATGGCTGATGGGCGTTCAGTGGCACCCGGAATACCTGTTGTATCACCCCGGGCACCGGCGGATATTCAGCCACTTTGTTCATGCCGCCAGAGCCCGGAAACTGGAGCGGTTGGAGAGCCGGACGACGGCGCTCAATCATCAAGGAGAATGACCATGTCACCGCCAAAATACGCTATGGCCCTGGCCGCCACGATTCTGACGGCAGCGGTTATACCAATGCCCGCGCTGGCCGGTGAAGTCAGTCTGAGCGGAGAAGCTAGCGTAAAATACGCACCCGACAGTGCCCGGCTGCAGTTCACCGCAAACGCCGAGCACAGCCTGCCAGCAAAGGCCTCTGCGCAACTGACGGAAACCATGGCGCAATGGCGAAAAGCCATACAGGGCATGCGCGATCGTCTGAACGATTACTCTGATGCCAACGTCAACCTGTACACCCGCACCTTACCTGTCCAGGAGCGGGGCCAGCAGCCAGAGCGCCTGGCGGTGGCCAGCCAGACCGTCAGTTTTGCCATCAACGACCTTGAACTTCTGAACCCGCTGCTGGAGCAAGCCCAGAAAATCGGTCTTCAGTACCGCCTGGGTGAACATCAGTTCTTCCATTCGGATGAAGAAAACTTGCAGAAACAAGCACTGGCCGGAGCCATTGACGATGCCCGCAGCCGCTGCGCGTTTGTCGCTCAGCAACTGGATAAAGCCTGTGGCGAAGTTGTCACCATCAATATTAATGGCGGACACCGCCCGGTGCCGATGATGATGGCAGAGGCAAGAACCAGCAATGACACCGTGTCGAACGTCGGCCCGCGGGAAATCCGGGCCAGCGTAAACGCCACCTTCAAGCTGGACTGAGCTTAAAAATCCCGGGAGTAGAAGATATCGAGAGAGGATGCCAGACCACTGGCAGCCTCCAGATAAAAGTACCGGCCCAGATCGTAGCGCAGCGCAACCGTGGTAATGGGCTCGAAAATGCCGACACCGTAGCGCAGGCTCAATTCGTCGGTAAGATAGCCGCTGGCCACCACCGCCGCACCGTCACCGGAACCCTCGGCTTCCAGCGTCAGGTTCCGGATACCCAGCTCGTCGCCGATCCCCTTGGTCAGTTTGCTGGCCTGGGTCAGCCCTAACGACAGCGCCGCCTGGCTCATCTGACCGTCATCACCGCTGCCCCGCGGCGGGCGCCCCAGGATCACGTAAGACAAGGCATCCGCCTGTGGCATGGAGGGCTCTGAGAACACCTCGGTTTCCGGCGCACTGACCGGACCGCTGAGCCGGATCCCGGCAACCACCGAATCCACCCTTCGGACCGCTTCAATGTCCAGGTACGGCTCGGTCAGTGCCCCGACAAACAGAATTCTGGCCCGACGCAACTCCAGTTCCTGACCAAAGGCCTGATAGCGACCATCCACCAGTCGCAGAGAACCCCGGGTATCCATGTCGTTGCCAATCCTCAAGGTGCCTTGCAGGTTGCCGGTCACGCCAAAAGCATCGAAGCTAAGCTGGTCGTCCCCCACCACGACGGTAACGTCCATTAACATGCGCCGGATTACCGGCTCTTCCACTTCTACACCAACGATGACCTCATCCTCCGATATCGACACGGCGGATTCCGGCAACCCTTTGATTTCAATATCCCCTCTCGGCACCTCGACCCGGCCGGACACAGAGAGTTCGCCCTGCCGGAAGGCAATGGTCAGATCCGGGCCGATTTCTACCCGGGCATAGGGTTCAAAGTTCACCGGCAAGCGGTCACCGGAAACCAACAGTTCCAGCTCAGGCTCTTGCTGCCAGCTGAACATGCCGGAAAGTTGACCGCTGCTGCGGTCATTACTCTTCCAGCGGCCGCTGATGTCGGCGGACTCACCGAGGAACTCGAGCACCAATACCACGTCATTCATCGGCAAAGGCAAACCGGGATCGTAAAAACGCCCACCGGTAAGGGCGAGTTCGCCGTTGACCTGAGGCCGCAACAAAGGCCCCGACAACACCCCTTCACCATTGACCTGGCCGCTGACCTCTTCCAGCCCGGCGAAGGCCGAAGCGAACGCCAGATCCAGAGACTGCAAGCTGAAGCTGCCCTGCACCAGGCGATCCCCGGCCACCGGATCCACCGAAAGATCGGCGGTAAAGGTGCCCAGTTCCGGACCACGCAAGGATAACGAGAACTCGGCGATCTCCGGTTTCAGGCGGGCATCCAGAGTCAGGCTGTCGTGGCTCAGACTTTCCCAGTCATCAATAACCAGAAATTCAAAGTTGCCGCTGCCGGCGTCCAGTGTGATCCGGCCATCCGGGCCAGAATCGGTCAGCGACAGATCGACGTCTGCATCCAGATAGGCATTCCACCGGAAGGTTTCAGGGAACAGTGGCGCCAGCGCTGCCGTCGGAAACTGGCGGATCTGATAGGCGATGCGAGTGTCTGGCCACAATTGCTGGTCTCCGGCACAGACCGAGCTGTCTTGCCAGCGCCAGCAATGGGCGCCAAAATTCACAACGCCGTCTGGGTGGTAGGACAGATCCGCGGGCGATTGAAGCTGCCAGCTCTGGCCCGGGCCAGAAATATCGATTTCCCCTTCAGACAAGGCGCCTTGCCAGGCGTCCATGCGCTCGCTCAGTGCGCCGGCAAACACCATGACGACGGTTGCTTCTGAATGGCTCGCATTCAAAGACAGCTCGTGTTGGTCACGTGTCCCCTCCAGCCGCAGAGTAACCGCCTCAAGTTGCTGCTCTGCGGCGCGGATTTCCTGCACAGCCAGTACCGCATCAAGAACGCTCCCGCTGGCCAGACTGGCCTCCAGATCAACCGTTTCAATCTGCAACAGATCCTGCCAGGTCAGGCCCTGGCCGGTCAGAGTGAGGTCTGCGGTCGGATCCTGTACGGTGCCCCCGAACTGCAACTCAGCGACCAGTTCTCCCGCCAGGCCGGTCGCAAAAATACCGGGATCCGGCAGCAGAACCGAAAGCTGTCCCGCTAATTCGCTGCCATAACGGCCCTGCCCTTCCACGCGATTTTCACCGATGGCCAGCATAAGGTTGTCCACCGTCCAGTCGTTACCATCACTGGTGATCGCGCCGCGGGCCATGGCGTCCTGATCCTGCCACTGGCCCTGCAGGTTCCAGTCTGCCGACAGCCGGGGCAAGCCATCCGGTTGAAGCTGGCCTTCGCTGTTGACCTCACCATTCAGGCTCGCCTCCAGCATCGGCGCCCAATAGCCGGGGTTGAACTGATCAAGCATCAGAGCCGCGGTCCAGGCCAGTTCGGCCGCAAAATCAAGCTCCGCCTTACCGGAGAGCGATCCCGCGCCCGTGGTCATGTCGAGCTGGCTGATGCGCATCGCCTGAGCGTCGCCTTCCAGCCGGGCACTCAGCTCGGCTTCACCCAACGGGCCGGCCACAGCCGCCTCGAGATCGGCCTGATAACGCCCCTCCTGGTAGCTGGCCTGCCCGTGCAACCGCTCGAGTGACACCGGTGGCGGCTCGAGCCCGGGCATCAGGCTATACCAGGGAAAGCTATCCAATGACAGCGCAACCTCGGCAGCCAGGCCATCCGCCCAGGACGCCGTACCTTGCACCTCCACAGTGCCCTGAGTGGCATCGGGTTGCGGTTGCGGCCCGGTCATGGAAAGCACCAGCCCGGTCACCTGCTCTGTGGTCACCAACCCACGCACGGAGGTCTCAATATCGCCTTCGGTGCCCGCCAGCATCGCCCGGGTCGTGGCCTGAAAGCCATTGGCCAGGGAGCCGTCCAGGCTGAGGGCCCAGTCCTGCAAGGTCAGGGTTTCCGGCAGGTCAGGGTGCGCCAGAAAACGGGAAGATTCGAGCCTGATGCTCGCCGGCAGGCGGCTGTCGAGCGGTTGCACCTCACCCTGCAAACGGGCCGCCAGATAGCCAGCGCTGGTGCCGCTGAGCCGAAGATCCCTGGCGCTGCCGCCCAGATTGACGGCCAGGTGCCAGTCGTCGCCGGAGGGCGGTGGCAGCCGGATATCCACATCAACATCAAGGGGCCAGTCGCCCCGCATATCGGCCCGGCCGCTGGCAGTCACCCGGATGTCGTCCAGCT
>JAWOAO010000315.1:0-4163 GCA_046498485.1 Marinobacter sp.
CACTGGTGCGTGAGCTGTGCCTGCTGACTGTCAAGCCCACCATGTACATTGCCAACGTCAATGAAGACGGCTTCGAGAACAATCCACACCTGGACACGGTTCGGAAAATTGCCGAATCCGAAAACGCCGTGGTGGTGCCCATCTGCAACAAGATGGAAGCCGAGATTTCCGAGCTGGAAGACGAAGAAAAAGCCATGTTCCTGGATGAAATGGGCATGGAAGAGCCGGGCCTCGACCGCGTCATTCGCGCGGGTTACAAGCTGCTGAACCTGCAGACCTACTTCACCGCCGGCGTAAAAGAAGTGCGCGCCTGGACCGTCCGGGTCGGCGCCACCGCGCCCCAGGCCGCCGCTGTTATTCACACCGACTTCGAACGCGGCTTCATCCGCGCCGAAGTCATCCGCTATGACGATTTCGTGCAGTATAACGGCGAAAACGGTGCCAAGGATGCCGGCAAATGGCGGCTGGAAGGCAAGGAATACATCGTTCAGGACGGCGATGTTATCCACTTCCGCTTCAACGTGTAATTTTTCGGGAAATTTTGGCACAAAGCCTTGACAGCCAAGGCCCAAATACCGAGAATACGCGCCTCGTTTAGGGCCTGTCCCGAAATGAAATGGCAAGGTAGCTCAGTTGGTTAGAGCACAGCACTCATAATGCTGGGGTCGGCGGTTCGACTCCGCCCCTTGCTACCAGTATTCTTAAAAGCCCGACTCGCAAGAGCCGGGCTTTTTTCGTTCTGGCCCAACCCCGGTTGCGAGCCCGACTTGTCGTTGTCTAGCACAGGACTGTAGCCCATGCCGGAATCCCTCGTTTCAGGTTTGTCTCTGGACCGGCTCAGCCGGATCAGTCAGCACGTTAACGAACGCTATGTTCAACCCGGCAAACTACCCGGCTTCGCCGCCCTGGTCGCCCGCCATGGCGACATTGTCTGGACCGATGCCCAGGGCCTGATGGATGTCGAGCGCAACCGGCCGGTGCAGCGGGACACCCTGTTCCGCATCTACTCCATGACCAAACCGATCACCTCCATCGCCATGATGCAGCTGTATGAGCAGGGCAAGTTTCTGCTGAACGATCCCGTGCACAAGTACATCCCCTCCTGGCGCAACAGGCGGGTCTACAAGAGTGGCCGTTATCCGGACTTTGCGACCGAACCAGCCACCACCACCATGACCATCCGGGACCTGATGACCCACACCTCAGGCCTGACCTACGGTTTCACCGAGCGCACGGAGGTGGACGCGGCCTACCGCCAGCTGAAACTGGATGGCAGCTCGATCCTTACTCTGGAAAAACTGGTGGAGCGGCTGGCGGATCTGCCGCTGGAGTTTTCGCCCGGCACCGCCTGGAATTATTCGGTATCAACGGACATCCTTGGTTACCTGGTGCAACGGCTCTCTGGCCAGTCGCTGGCAGACTATTTTGACGAACACATTTTCCGGCCCCTGGCGATGACCGATACCGGCTTTCAGGTGCGGCCGGATCAGCAGGAGCGCTTTGCCGCCTGCTACCTGCGTCAGCCTGGCGACACCATGAAACTGCAGGATGATCCGGCGCGCTCAAAATACCTGAAGCAGCCCCGGTTGCTGTCTGGCGGTGGTGGCCTGGTATCGACCATTGATGACTATCACAAGTTCGCCCAGGCCCTGTGCCAGGGTGGAGAATACCAGGGCCAGCGGATTATCGGACGCAAGACGCTGGAATTCATGCGCCGCAATCATCTGCCCGATAATCAGGACCTCCCGGCCCTGTCCATTGGCGGCTTCAGCGAAACACCCTACCAGGGCAGCGGCTTCGGCCTGGGCTTCTCGGTCAAGACAGACGTGGCCAAATCCCAGACCATTGGCTCGGAGGGCGAGTTTGGCTGGGGCGGGCTGGCCAGCACCAGCTTCTTCGTGGACCCACAGGAAGACCTGGTCGTTATTTTCATGACTCAACTGATACCCTCATCGTCTTACCCGTTGCGGCAGGAACTGCGAGCACTGGTTTACGGCGCCCTGATGTAAACCGGCAAACACGGTGCGATGGCGCGGTTGCCTGTGGCATACTCAGGGGCCCAAAACAATCAAACACAAACCACCAGCAAGGACTGTTGTGATGAAAGCGGAAACCCTCGCGCTGCACGCCGGCTTCAAAAGCGACCCGACCACCAAGGCCGCTACCACGCCGATTTATCAGACCACGTCTTACACCTTTGATGACACCCAGCACGGTGCCGATCTGTTTGACCTGAAGGTTCAGGGCAACATCTATACTCGCATCATGAACCCCACCAACGCCGTTCTGGAAGAGTGCATGGCGGCTCTGGAAGGCGGCATTGGCGCCCTGGCGGTGGCTTCCGGCATGGCCGCCATTACCTACGCCTTGCAGACCATCTGCAAAGTGGGCAACAACATTGTCAGCACCGGCCAGCTGTATGGCGGCACCTACAACCTGTTCGCCCACTCACTGCCGAACCAGGGCATCGAGTGCAAAATGGTATCCCACGATGATTTCGAGGCGGTGGCAAACGCCATCGACGACCAGACCCGGGCGCTGTTCTGTGAGTCCATCGGTAACCCGGCCGGCAACGTGGTCGACATCCAGAAGTGGGCCGACATCGCCCACCAGCACGGCATTCCGCTGATCGTCGACAACACGGTAGCGACACCGTTCCTGTGCCGTCCGTTTGAGCATGGCGCGGATATCGTGGTGCACTCCCTGACCAAATACATTGGCGGCCACGGGACAACAGTGGCGGGCATCGTGGTGGATTCCGGCAAGTTCGACTGGCAAGCCAGCGCCGACAAGTTCCCGATGATGAACCAGCCGGATCCGTCCTACCACGGAGTGGTGTACACCGAAGCCCTGGGCGCCGCAGCCTTCATTGGTCGCTGCCGCGTGGTACCGCTGCGCAACACCGGCGCCGCGCTGTCGCCGTTCAATGCGTTCCTGATCATGCAGGGCCTGGAAACGCTGGCACTGCGCATGGAACGCCATTGCGCCAACGCCGAGAAAGTCGCCCAGTTCCTGCAGGATCACCCGGCCGTTGAGTGGGTAAACTACGCGACTCTGGCCAACAGTCCTTACAAGGCCACCTGCGAGAAAATCTGCGGCGGCAAAGCCTCCGGCATTCTCAGCTTCGGCATCAAGGGTGGCCGCGAGGCGGGTGCCCGATTCATTGACGCCCTGGACATGATCCTGCGGCTGGTGAACATCGGCGATGCCAAATCCCTGGCCTGCCACCCCGCCACCACTACCCACCGCCAGCTGGACGCGGACGAGCTGAAGAGCGCCGGCGTCAGCGAGGATCTGGTGCGCCTGTCGATCGGCATTGAACACGTAGACGATATCATTGCCGACGTCACCCAGGCCCTGGACAAATCCCAGGCTTGATCAAGCTCAACCGGGTACGACCAATGTCGTGCCCGGTGACCCCGTGATTGTTCGTATCTGTCTTGTATCTGCCCGCCCTGCCGATTAACCTTTAAGGTTATCCATACCCTGATCAGAGAGCTCCCGGCCCCATGAGCGACAGCGCCAAACCCCGCATCACCAGTGGATCGAAATTCCGTAACGAACACGGCTTCAGTGCCATCAAGGACGGCGTCAAGCAATCGGCCGCCGCCACGGAACACAAGCCCCTGGAGCGCAAGCCAAAATGGCTGAGAGCGCGGATGCCCGGTGGCGAACGCTATGACGCCGTGCGCCAGAACGTTTCCGAGCACCGCCTGAGCACCGTTTGTCAGGAATCCCACTGCCCCAACATCGGTGAATGCTGGACCAACGGCACCGCCACCATCATGGTGATGGGCTCGGTGTGCACCCGCGCCTGCAAGTTCTGCGCGGTCGACACCGGCAATCCGAAAGGCTGGCTGGACGCGGAAGAGCCGGAAAACACCGCCAAATCGGTGCAACTGATGGGGCTGCGCTACATTGTACTCACCTCCGTTGACCGGGACGATCTGGACGATGGCGGTGCCGCTCACTACGCCGCCTGCATCTCGGCCATCAAACAGCGCACACCAGAAGTCGCGGTCGAAGCCCTGACTCCGGATTTTGACGCGGTGATGAGCGATGTCGAGAAAGTGCTGGATTCCGGGAATCCGACCGCGTGACACCCATGATTTTTTCGGTCTGAGGCCCAAACGGCCCCGGATCGAAACACGAACTGCCTGCCA
>JAWOAO010000322.1:0-5501 GCA_046498485.1 Marinobacter sp.
GAATCAGCTTCAGGCTGTTCATCAGGAAGATCCAGACGAACATGGTCAGCGCCAGTGGTGCAATCACCGGATTCTTGCCATGGAAACCGTCACGCACGATGGTCTGAACAAATTCAACGGTCATTTCAACCATGTTCTGCATGCCGGACGGCACACCACTGGTGGCTTTTCTGGCAACCAGGTGAAAAATCGTCAGGAACAGGATGCCCATAAAGATGGACCAGCCCAGGGTGTCCACGTGGAATGCCATGAAACCCATGTCGGTTGCTTCAGCAGAAGTACGCGCAAACGTCCAGCCCGCTTCCTGCAACACAGAGACATCACTGGTATAGGGATCGACCCTCTCATAACCGGCAGGAAGTTTGCCGTACGTGAGGTTCTGTAGGTGGTGTTGAATATATTCTACTGGGGTATCAGCTGCCATACTGCTCTCACGTCCAGTCTATAGCTGTCTTTGAGGTTGAATCAGGAAGCGCAGAGCGCCGCCGAGAACAACCATTACAGCAAAAGTGAATAACAGAGCCGGTACATGGACTGGCTCCATCAATATGAAAACTGCCGCAAAACCCACTGCGGTGAGGGCAAGCTTGATGCCTTCTGCCCTGAACATGTTGCCCACCATCATAGGCGCCTGTCGGGCGCCCTGGTACCGGTACATCTGGTGAGCAAAATAGGCGTTTGGTATGACAAAAATAAGACCGCCGATAAATGCGGAATAACCTGCCAAACGACTTTCAAATAGCCATAACAAACTGAGAGTGACCACCGCTGCCATCTCGATAACCAGCCACCTTAACAATGGCAAACCCATGATGGTTTTCGTCGAACGAGTCATGTCACCTGCTGTCATCCCAAGCGCGCAGAATTATATGTGTTAACCGATAGCGGTTCAACACAACTCGCCTGAAAAATTGTTGATTTTTTAATCAGCCCACCAACATTCGTGGTAGCGTTTGACACAAGTTGTGTTCTGCAACCTCTGCAACAACCACATCTGGTGTTTGTTGCCATAAGGGCTACTTTAGGATGATATTTCTCGAAATTCCGGATGCTCTAGCGAATATGGCCCAGAATACCATCCAGCTCATCGAGCGAACTGTATTCGATCACCACTTTGCCTTTGCCACGCTTGCCATGATTAATCGCGACCCGGGCACCCAGGCGTTCAGACAGGTCGTCCTGAAGGCTACGAATATTCGGATCCAGTGCCTGGCTTTTACTCTCTTCAGCAGCCGGTTTTTCCTGCTGGACTCTGCGAACCAACGCTTCGGTCTGACGAACCGACAGCGATTTGGCCACCACTTGTCGCGCCACCTGCATCTGTTGCTCCGGTGGCAGGGTGAGCATGGCGCGGCCATGGCCCATTTCCAGATCACCGTGCTCCAGCATGGTGCGAACGTCTTCGCTCAGGCCAATCAGGCGCAACAGGTTAGTGATGGTGGTCCGGGATTTGCCCACGGCTTCTGCCACCTGGGCTTGAGTCAGACCAAACTCTTCCTGCAGGCGCTGCAGTGCGAAGGCTTCTTCAATGGGATTCAGATTTTCGCGCTGAATGTTCTCGATCAGCGCCATGGCGATGGCGGCTTCGTCTGATACGTTCCGGATAATCGCCGGAATGCTGTCCAGTTCAGCAAGCTGAGTGGCGCGCCAGCGGCGTTCGCCGGCGATCAGCTCGTATCGACCCTCGGCAATCGGGCGCACCACAACAGGCTGCATCACCCCTTGCTGGCGAATGGAGTCGGCCAGTTCCTGCAGCGCCGTTGGGTCCATGTCCCGGCGCGGCTGATAACGACCGCGCTGGATCAGATCAACAGGGATGTCGCGCATCTCACGGTCGTGGTCTGTGGTTTCCTGATTCAGGTTAACCTTGGAGCCCTGTAGCAGAGCTCCCAAACCACGTTCGCCCAAGCCTCGTTTCTTCGCCGCCATGGTGTCTGTCATTCTTCCCGTTGAATTGATTGCTGCATGGTTGCCTGAGAGCGGGCCATGTTACACCGCAACAGTGGCGGATGTCTTTTTTGATCCGTGCCGGCGAACCATCTCACCGGCCAGCGCCAGGTAGGCTATGGCGCCTTTGGACGCGCGATCGTAAGCGAGCGCCGGCATGCCGTAGCTGGGGGCTTCGGCGAGGCGCACATTACGGGGAATCACCGCACGATAAACCTTGTCACCGAAGAACTCGCTGAGCTGACCAGAGACATCCAGGGTCAGGCTGTTACGCGGGTCGTACATGGTGCGCAGGATTCCTTCAATTTCCAGATTCGGATTCACCGTTTCCTGAATTTGCTCCACGGTGTTCATCAGGGCGGCCAGACCTTCCAGAGCGTAATACTCACACTGCATCGGAATCAGCACGGAATCGGCTGCAGACAGCGCATTGACAGTCAGCAGGTTCAGTGACGGCGGGCAATCGATCAGGATGTAATCGTAGTTTTCACGAACCGCATTCAGGGTCAGTCGCAGGCGGTGTTCGCGGCCAATTTCGTTCATCAGCTCGACTTCGGCGGCGGTCAGATCACCGTTGGCGGGCAGAATATCAAAACCGGACGCCTCAGCACGCAGGATTACTTCGGCCGGAGTCGCCCGTTTGGTCAGCACGTCGTAGCCGGACAGCTGCAAACTGTTTTTATCCACACCACTGCCCATGGTGGCGTTGCCCTGGGGATCCAGGTCGACCAATAGCACCCGGCGTTTGGTGGCCGCGAGTGAGGCTGCGAGGTTGACGCAGGTGGTGGTTTTGCCAACACCGCCTTTCTGATTGGTCACTGCAATCACGCGCGCCATGCTTTGCCTCCTGCTGTTGCGGGTTACCGGGATGATTCGCCCCGGGTGACGATCAGCAAGTGCCGTTCGCCCTCTGCACCGGGAACCTTCAGAGAATGGCTGGATTCTACCTGCCAGCCAGCCGGAAGGGCAGCTACTTCATCATCCGGAAACTGGCCTTTCATGGCAAGAAACTCGCCGTCACTGGCCAGCAGTGGTTCACACCAGCTCACCAGCTTGTCCAGCGCGGCAAAAGCCCGGCTACTGATCTGGGTAAAGAGCTGCTCTGGCTGACAGTCTTCGGCGCGGCCGTGAATGACCTCGACATTGTTCAAGCCCAGCTCCAGCACGCACTGATTCAGGAACCGGGTTTTCTTGCCATTGCTGTCGAGCAGGGTAAAGCGCTTGTCCGGACACACGATCGCCAGCGGAATACTCGGCAAACCGCCACCGGCACCGACATCGAGCAAATGCCCGGTGCTGATCCACGGCAGGATACTCAGGCTGTCCAGCAGCTGGCGCGACACCATCACCTGCTCGTCGCGCACGGCAGTCAGGTTGTAGGCTTTGTTCCATTTGTTGAGCAAAGTCAGAAAGGCCAGCAACTGTTGTTGCTGGCCTTCGCTCAGGGAAAGCTTCATTTTGACCAGCCCGTCGCGGAGCTGGCCTTGCCACTGTGGATAAGTCATGTCAGGCGCTTTGCTTGCGGAGCAGATCCCGCTTTTTCAGGTGGACCAGAATCTGGCTGATGGCCGCGGGCGTGACGCCCTGAATACGGGAGGCCTGAGCCACGGTTTCCGGGCGCACCGCTTGCAGCTTCTGTTTGATCTCGTTGGACAGGCCACCGATCACTTCGTAATTCAGATCCACCGGCAGACGGGTGTTCTCGTTCCTGCGCAGGCGCTCGATCTCATCCGCCTGGCGTGAGATGTAGCCTTCGTACTTGATCTCGATTTCCACCTGCTCGGAGACGTTCGGATCGTCGGCCTGATGGGCACCGATCTCGGCAATGTGCTGGTAGCCTATTTCCGGGCGACGCAGCAGCTCGGCCAGAGACTGATCCCGGGCCATCGGTTGCTTGAGGTAACCGTTGGCGCGTGCACCGGCGTCGGTGTCGGGATGAATGCGGGTGCCTTCCAGGCGACTGCGCTCCTGGGTGATAGCATCGCTCTTGTCGCTGAACTTGTGCCAGCGCTCGTCATCCACCAGGCCCAGATTGCGGCCAATTTCGGTCAGGCGCAGATCGGCGTTGTCTTCGCGCAGGATCAACCGGTATTCGGCGCGGCTGGTGAACATGCGGTAAGGCTCACTGGTGCCCATGGTGATCAGGTCGTCGACCAGTACACCCAGATAGGCTTCGTCCCGACGCGGATACCACTCATCTTTGTCCTGTGCCCGCAGCGAGGCATTGATACCCGCCAGCAAGCCCTGGGCACCGGCTTCTTCATAACCGGTGGTGCCGTTGATCTGGCCGGCAAAGTACAGCCCTTGGATAAACTTGGTTTCCAGGGTGTGGCGCAGGTCCTGCGGGTTCAGGTAATCGTATTCGATGGCGTAACCCGGGCGCATGATATGGGCATTTTCGAAACCGGGAATGGAACGCACGGCGGCCAGCTGGATATCAAACGGCAGGCTGGTGGAGATACCGTTCGGGTACAGCTCGTTAGTTGTCAGGCCTTCCGGCTCGACAAAAATCTGGTGTGAATCCTTGTCCGCGAAGCGGTTGACCTTGTCTTCGATCGACGGGCAGTAGCGCGGGCCCACGCCCTCGATGTTGCCGGCAAACATCGGCGAGCGATCAAAGCCACTGCGGATGATGTCGTGAGTCTGCTCCGTGGTACGGGTGATGTGGCAGCAGATCTGCTCGGGATGCTCGGCACGGCTGCCGATAAATGACATCACCGGCGTCGGGTCATCGCCCCACTGCTGCTGCATGGCAGAAAAGTCTACCGTGCGGGCATCAATGCGCGGCGGGGTACCGGTTTTCAGACGACCCACGTTAAACGGTAATTCACGTAATCGAGTTGCCAGGGCATTGGCCGGCGCGTCGCCGGCACGGCCGCCACCATGGCTTTGCATACCGATGTGGATAATGCCACCGAGGAAGGTACCGGTGGTCAGCACCACGGTTTTGGCATTGAAGCGAATACCGGTCTGGGTGACCACACCCACCACCTGATCGTTTTCCACAACCAGGTCGTCTGCGGACTGCTGGAACAGCGTCAGATTGGGCTGATTTTCCAGGGTGTGGCGAATGGCCGCCTTGTACAGAACCCGGTCAGCCTGGGCACGGGTCGCACGCACCGCCGGGCCCTTGCGGCTGTTCAGTACCCGGAACTGAATACCGGCTTTGTCGGTAGCTCGGGCCATGGCACCACCCAGAGCGTCGATTTCCTTAACCAGGTGGCTTTTACCAATGCCGCCGATGGCCGGGTTGCAGGACATCTGGCCCAGCGTTTCAATGTTGTGGGTCAACAGCAGGGTTTGCGAACCCATGCGTGCGGCCGCCAACGCGGCTTCGGTACCGGCATGGCCACCACCAATGACAATGACATCGAAACGGGTCGGGAAATCCACTCTTCACCTCGGAATTCGGGGGATAAAAACAGGGGGGGGAGTATAACGCCTCACCCGGGAAATTGCAGTCGGAATGTGCAAATTTTAACCAACAATTAAATAAAGCCAAAACTCACGGGTTATCAGGTGCTTGTCACAGATTGTTCACAAAAGTTTTCAAA
>JAWOAO010000355.1:0-4284 GCA_046498485.1 Marinobacter sp.
CTGACGACCATAGCGGTCTGGAACCACCTGATCCCATCCCGAACTCAGAAGTGAAACAGACCAGCGCCGATGGTAGTGTGGCTCGTCCATGTGAGAGTAGGTCATCGTCAGACGCCTAATACCCTAACCCCCGATAGCTTCGCTGTCGGGGGTTTTTTATTTGGTGCCTCCGGAGAAGTGATATACTTTCCAGGCAGCTGCCTTTTGTATTTTGGGCTGTCCTGTTGTCTAATCCGGGCTGTTCCATCTTGTTGCCGGAAACCGCTGTATGAAATCCACCATGTTATTGTCATTACTTCAGGATCGCTGTATCCATTCCGGAGAGTCCCTTGCCCAAACCCTCGGCGTATCCCGCACCGCGATCTGGAAACAGATACGTCGTGCTCAGGCTGAAGGTGTTGAGATAAAGACTATTCGCGGGCAAGGCTATCAATTGGTGTCGGTATTGGATCTGCTTGCCGCCGATCGTATTCTGGCGGCCCTGACACCGAAACATTCAAGCGAAGTGAGTCTGGTAGTACTTGGTGATATTGATTCAACCAATGCCGAGGTGGCCAGGCAATTGAAATCCGGGCAGTCGACGCTGCCGGTCGTCATTGCCGATAGCCAGACCGCGGGACGAGGCCGGCGCGGACGCAATTGGGCAAGCCCACGTGGAGAAAATCTCTATCTCAGTTTGGGTTTGGCGATTCAGGGCGGATTTTCAGCGCTGGATGGCATGAGCCTTGTACTGGGTGTCGCGGTGTCAAGAGCGTTAGCCGCGCTTGGTGCAGAGGATGTCGGGTTGAAGTGGCCCAACGATTTATTTTCCGATAATAAAAAGTTGGGAGGAATACTCGTTGAAATTCAGGGCGAGCTGCAGGATGGTGAAGTTCAGGTCATTGCCGGGATCGGCATTAATATGCACATGACCCAGGCCAATGGCGTTGACCAACCCTGGGCCAGCCTGGCGAACCAATGGCCACAGATCCAATGGTCCAGGAATGGGCTTGCGGCGGCGATCATCACGCAGGTGTTGGTGGTGGTGGACGAATTCGAACGGCAGGGCTTTGCAGCGTTCAGGGAGGAATGGCAAGCCCGGGATATATTTTTCGGAAAAGATTTGATAGCTCGAGGGGGTGGCCTGACAGGACAAGGGCAAGGAATTGATGCCCGAGGTAATTACCAGGTGATGACCGATCAGGGCCTGGTGCCAGTGCAGGCTGGCGATATCAGCCTGCGGGTGCGCGCATGATTCTTTTGATTGATTCCGGGAACACGAGAGTGAAGTGGCGTCTGGCCGATGCTTCGGGTTATGTATCGGAGCAGGCGACAACCTTGCACAGCGAGAGGCCCTTCGAATCTCTGCGGCCTCACGCTGAAGCGATCGAACGAATTCTGGTTTCTACTGTGGGCTCGGAGCAGAGTCGGTACGACCTTGAGCAGGCTTTAGCGCCGTTCACTCGTGCTCCTGTGCGCTTTTGCTGGGCAGAGGAGTCGCGGGCGGGTCTACGTAACTCCTATCAGGATGTGACCAGAATGGGGGCTGATCGATGGCACGCTATGGTAGCGGCCTGGTTGCAGTACCGTCGCAGCTTTGCCCTTGTAGACGCAGGAAGTGCCGTGACCGTCGATTATGTCAGCAGTGAGGGCAAACACCTGGGTGGCTATATACTGCCCGGATTGCAGATGATGCGCCGAAGTTTGAAGCTGGAGGCAGCCAGGATCGGTTTTGAATACGACGAACAGATTGATGCCAGCCCTGGGCAGTCTACCGGCCAGTGCGCCAACCACGGCCTCGCCTGGCTGACACAAGGCGTGGTGACCCGGTTGCATGCGGATGTTCAAGGTATGGGGTTGTCAGAAGTTCTGGTGACCGGCGGTGACGCAGGCCGGTTTTTGACCCTGGGTCTGGACGCGGTGCATTGTCCGGCGTTAGTTCTTGACGGGTTGGAGCGCATTGATGAGATGGAACAACGAGGATGAAGTGGGTTGCATTTGTGCTTGTCGTTGTGAGCGGCACGTTATGGTTTGCCCCACAATGGCAGCAGCCACCTAGCTATAAATCATCAGAGACCGGCCTGTTACCAAGAGTTGGTAGTCTCAAGGTTCAGGATACTACGACATCAACGGCGCAGGCGGCCACGAAATGCCTGCGGATGGGCTGGTTTGATGCCCGTGAAGATGCCGCCCGACTGGGTGCAAAATTCACCGAACAGTTCTTGGTCCAGGAGGTAGATCGGGAATTACCACCATTGAATTGGGTGATGATGCCGCCGCAACCTCGGGAGGTGGCGCTGGCACAGTTCCGCGACCTGTATGCTCGTGGCGTTGAATCCTATGTGGTGTCCGGTGGTGAGTACCGCAACGCTATTTCACTGGGCCTGTTTGAGTCTAGAGCCGCAGCTGAAACCGTGTTTGATGAAAAAATACAGCAAAATCCCAATGTTGTGCTGGTCAACTTCCCCCGCAATCGTGTAGGATACGCCCTCGTTTTAGGTGTTGAACCGCACCGGGAAACCGAAATGGTTCAAGCGGTTGAGGCGGAAAATCCTGGTGGATTCGATTTCATAGAAAGCAACGCTTGTGAAGGTGTTGCATCACCAGAAAAAAATCCGTAGTATACCGCCCTCGCTGAACAAGCGAATGTGAGCTGGCGTAGCTCAGTTGGTAGAGCAGCTGACTTGTAATCAGCAGGTCGGGGGTTCGATTCCGTCCGCCAGCTCCACTTTAAGTTTTGAACAGATTCGCGGTTGCGGATTTGTACGGGAGGGGTTCCCGAGTGGCCAAAGGGATCAGACTGTAAATCTGACGCGAAAGCTTCGCAGGTTCGAATCCTGCCCCCTCCACCATTATTGCTCGCGGGCATCGTATAATGGCTATTACCTCAGCCTTCCAAGCTGATGATGTGGGTTCGATTCCCACTGCCCGCTCCAATTTGGTTCTTGTGCTCATGTAGCTCAGTCGGTAGAGCACATCCTTGGTAAGGATGAGGTCAGCGGTTCGACTCCGCTCATGAGCTCCATTATTTGCCGGTCAACATTATTGTCCTGGTTGATTAGGGAGTTTGTCAGATGTCTAAGTCTAAATTCGAACGTAAAAAGCCACACTTGAACGTGGGCACTATTGGTCACGTTGACCATGGCAAGACCACTCTGACAGCTGCTCTGACTCGTGTATGTCACGATGTTTGGGGAACAGGTTCCGCAAGTGCTTTTGACCAGATCGACAATGCTCCGGAAGAGCGTGCGCGTGGTATTACCATCGCCACGTCTCACGTTGAGTACGATTCCCCGAACCGTCACTACGCACACGTAGATTGCCCGGGCCACGCTGACTATGTGAAAAACATGATCACCGGTGCGGCACAGATCGACGGTGCTATCCTGGTTTGCTCCGCTGCTGACGGCCCTATGCCTCAGACCCGCGAGCACATCCTGCTGTCACGTCAGGTAGGCGTTCCTTACATCGTTGTGTTCCTGAACAAAGCGGACATGGTTGACGATGAAGAGCTGCTTGAGCTGGTAGAGATGGAAGTGCGCGATTTGCTGGAAATGTACGACTTCCCGGCTGACGACACTCCAATCATCACCGGTTCTGCGTTGATGGCTCTGGAAGGTCGTGATGACAACGAAATGGGCACTACCGCTGTTCGTAAGCTGGTAGAAGCACTGGACTCGTACATTCCCGAGCCCGAGCGTGCCATTAACCTGCCGTTCCTGATGCCTATCGAAGACGTATTCTCTATCTCTGGTCGTGGTACAGTTGTGACCGGTCGTGTAGAGCGTGGTATTGTCAAGATTGGTGAAGAAGTGGAGATCGTTGGTCTTAAAGACACGGTCAAAACGGTTTGCACCGGCGTTGAAATGTTCCGCAAATTGCTCGACGAAGGTCGTGCAGGCGAGAACGTTGGCGTACTGTTGCGTGGTACCAAGCGTGACGACGTTGAGCGTGGTCAGGTTCTGTGTAAGCCAGGCAGCATGAAGCCGCACACCAAGTTTGAGTGCGAAGTGTACGTACTGAGCAAAAACGAAGGCGGCCGTCATACTCCGTTCTTCAAGGGCTATCGCCCTCAGTTCTACTTCCGTACCACCGACGTTACCGGTGCTTGTGAATTGCCAGAAGGCGTAGAAATGGTTATGCCAGGTGATAACGTGAAGATGGAAGTGACTTTGATTGCTCCGATCGCCATGGAAGATGGCCTGCGCTTCGCGATTCGCGAAGGCGGCCGTACCGTAGGCGCCGGTGTTGTCGCCAAGATTCTCGAGTAATACCTGAGTTACGGTATTGCTGGGGTGAAAGTGC
>JAWOAO010000389.1:0-6934 GCA_046498485.1 Marinobacter sp.
GGTGCGGTCAGCAGCGGCACAGGTACGTGCCGCCTGGGTCGGGTTATCCGGCCCCTTGGACTGGCCGCCAAACGGACGCTGGTAAATACGACCCTGTTCAGTCCGTGAGAACGGCAGGCCCATATGCTCAAGCTCAAATACCGCCTGCGGGCCCACTGAACACATGTATTCGACCGCATCCTGATCCGCAATGTAATCGGACCCTTTGACCGTGTCATACATGTGCCAACGCCAATCGTCGTTGGGGTCAGCACTGGCAATAGCACAGGTAATGCCGCCCTGAGCGGATACCGTGTGGGAACGGGTCGGAAATACTTTCGTGACGCAGGCAGTATTGACGCCGGATTCGGTCAACTGCAGGGCAGCCCGCATACCGGCGCCGCCGCCACCGATAACAATCGCGTCGTAAGACATGGTCTTGATATTAGCCATCTATTATAGCCCCCAAAGAATCTGAATGCCCCAAATCACATACACGAACATAGTCAAACCGCACAGTGCCTGAACCAGAAAACGCGGCACCATCGCCCTGATGTAATCGGTAGTGACTGTCCACAGCCCAACCCAGGCGTGAGCGCCAATGGACAGGAGCGCCAACAGCGTAAAAATGCGAAACCAGGTTTGCGAGAACAGTGCAGTCCAGGTTTCGTAGTTCACATCACTGAATACCATGAAGCCCAGCAGGAACAGTGTGTACAGAGCCAATACGTAGGCTGTAACACGCTGGATCAACCAGTCGAAAACGCCACTGCGGCCGAGGTTCGTTACGCTGCTTACCATACCCAGACTCCAGCCAGAATAATGAGAACAATGGAAACCACAACAGTGATCTTCGCGGCGAGGAGACCGCTTTCAAGCTCTTCAGCAATACCCATATCCATCATCAGATGTTTGATACCTGCAACCAGGTGGTACAGCAGAGCAGAAAGGATGCCCCAGATAATCAGCTTGGCAAGGAAGCTGTCCAGCAGTTCGCTCACCCGGGCATAGCCATCTTCTCCAGACAAGGAGAGATCCAGACCGTACAACAGGAAGGCAACACCGACAAAAATGATGATGCCGCTGACGCGATGCAGGATCGATGTGATGGCAGGTAGCGGGAAATGGAACTTGCCGAGATCGAGATTTACTGGTCGTTTGCTATTCACAGCGCTCTCACACTCTCTTTTGGTTCCGCTGGACCGAAAAACGGTAGCGGATGGTTGGTATGTAAAGATCGGGGAGTCGGTACGTTACCGATAACCGATTGGTTCAGGAGGGCGGATGACGACCCGACAGCTTGCTATCTTGAAGCTCGCATTAAGGCTCATCCCCGATTCCGGGCTTAGGATTATAAGGAGACACCCCGGTAATTACAAACTCGCAACAACCTCCGGACCCCTGAGAATAGCGGCCTCATACCCTCTATAAGGATGATTGACAAATGCTATTCCGGCCGCCAGCGCCGTTATTCGGGATATCCCTGATTTACAGCAAGTGCTAAATTCTTCGTTTTAATCACAGGTGCATTGACAAAAAAAGCTAACACCCTATATTTTGCCGCCAGTTTTGCGATAATACGCGCTGCCTCGCGAAGTATCGACACATGCAGACACGCTGTCACAGTTAATCAACAGGAGAGCAATATGACCGACAGGAAAGCCACGCTCTCGGTGGGAGATAAGTCCATTGAGCTACCGATTTATTCCGGCACCGTCGGCCCTGACGTTATTGACGTACGCGGCCTGGTCCAGGAAGGGGTTTTCACCTACGACCCGGGCTTTGTATCCACTGCGGCCTGCGAATCGGCCATCACCTACATCGATGGCGACAAGGGCATACTGCTTCATCGTGGCTATCCGATTGACCAGCTGGCCGAGCAATCTGATTTTCTCGAAGTTTGCTACCTGCTGTTGAATGGTGAGCTGCCCAGCGCGGAAGAGAACAAGCGCTTCCATAACACCATCAAAAACCACACCATGCTCCACGATCAGATGCGCAATTTCTTTCAAGGCTTCCGTCGTGATGCGCATCCGATGGCCATCATGTGTGGCGTTGTTGGCGCTCTGTCCGCGTTCTACCACGATCAGATGGACGTGACCAATCCCACGCAGCGCGAAATTACCGGTCATCGCCTGATCGCGAAAATGCCAACCATTGCGGCCTGGTGCTACAAGTATTCCGTTGGCCAGCCGTTCATTTACCCGCGCAACGATCTTACTTACGCAGAAAACTTCCTGTACATGATGTTTGGCACGCCTTGCGAGGAATACCAGCCAAACCCGGTGCTGGCCAACGCCATGGACAAGATCTTCATTCTGCACGCCGATCATGAGCAGAATGCGTCTACTTCTACCGTTCGTCTGGCCGGCTCTACCGGTGCCAACCCGTATGCCTGTATTGCCTCCGGTATTGCTGCCCTTTGGGGCCCCGCACACGGCGGCGCCAACGAAGCTGTACTGAATATGCTGGCTGAAATCGGCGACGTATCCAACATCGATACCTTTATCGAGAAAGCCAAAGACAAAGACGATCCGTTCCGTCTGATGGGCTTCGGCCACCGGGTTTACAAGAATTTCGACCCGCGCGCCAAAGTCATGAGCGAAACCGCGCACCAGGTATTGACGGAGCTTGGCCTGGAAAACGATCCTTTGCTGAAAATCGCTCAGCGCCTGGAACAGATTGCCCTCGAAGACGAATACTTCGTACAGCGCCAGCTGTACCCGAATGTAGACTTCTATTCCGGCATTATCCTGAACGCGATCGGCATTCCGACCTCCATGTTTACGGTGATTTTCGCTATGTCCCGCACCATTGGCTGGTTCTCACACTGGAACGAAATGGTCAGCGGTAACTACCGCATCGGCCGCCCGCGCCAGCTGTACACCGGCTCGCCTAAACGCGATTACCCGAAAAAATGAGCACTGCTTTACGCTCATAGCCAAAAAAACCGCTGATTTCAGCGGTTTTTTTCGTATTATGGCTCAAGAAAACGACCCTTCAGCAAAAACAACAAGGAGAACAGCATGGTCAATATTGCGTTTGTCGGGCTCGGAGTGATGGGTTACCCGATGGCCGGACACCTTGCCAAGGCCGGCTTTGATGTCCGGGTCTGGAACAGGACCACCGCCAAGGCCGAGCAATGGGCAAATGAACATCCCGGCAAGGCCTGCAAGACCATCTCTGACGCCGTTGACGGCGCCGACCTGGTAATGACCTGCGTCGGCGCTGACCAGGATCTCATCGAGGTGTTTGAGGGCGCGGAGGGCATCATTGCCAATGCACCCGAAGGTGCCATCCTGATTGATCACACCACGGCGTCTGCGGGTGTCGCACAGAGGCTGGCAGCGACTGCCGCCAGGCGCAACCAGGCCTTCATCGACGCACCGGTCTCGGGTGGCCAGCAAGGCGCGGAAAACGGCAAGCTGACGGTCATGTGTGGCGGCCCGGAAGCGGCGTTCGCCAAGGCAAAACCGGTAATGGATCATTACGGCCGCGCGGTGAACCTGATGGGCCCTGTGGGCAGCGGTCAGAAAACGAAAATGGTCAACCAGATCGCCATCGCCGGGCTGGTGCAGGGCCTGTCAGAAGCTCTGCACTTCGCCGAACAGGCGGGCCTGGACGCGCGCAAGGTGGTGGACGTGATTTCCAAAGGCGCCGCTCAATCGTGGCAGATGGAGAATCGCTCGGGCACCATGATTGAGGGCGAGTTCGAACACGGCTTTGCCGTGGACTGGATGCGTAAGGATCTGGGAATCTGCCTGGAAGAAGCCCGCAGGAACGGCTCCAGGCTGCCGGTGACAGCACTGGTGGACCAGTTCTATGGGGATGTGCAGAATATGGGCGGAAACCGCTGGGACACGTCGTCGTTGATCCAGCGACTTCGCAAAAAATAATTTTAGCCTGGGAAATCTGAAAAACACGGAAAAGGAAAAGCGAGAACTTTTAGCCACGAAATCCACCAAATCTCACGAAAAAAAGCTTTTCCTTTCGTGGATTTCGTGGATTTCGTGGCAAAAAATGCTTTTCCGTCCGGTCCCCTTCCTTAGGTTCCGTTGCTAACGAATTACTTCTTCTTGTCTCTGGGCACCCAGCGACCGTTTTCATACCAGGCCGACCAGCCAGTCGCTTTGCCATCGATTTCTGACATCACGTACTGTTCTTTGGACTTCCGGCTGTAGCGAATAACCGTCGGGTTACCCTCGGGATCTTTCTCGGGGGCATCCATCAGGTAATCGTGTTTCGGATCGATTTCCTTGCGGTGTGGTTTGATCTCCATCACCAGTGGTGGCCGGGTCTCCCGGTTTTTCGGAAACTTGCTGGCCGCCAGGAACAGGCCCGAGGCGCCATCGCGCAACACGTAGGTATCGTCTACCTTCTGGCACTGCAGTTCCGGCATCGGCACCGGATCCATCTTGGGTGGTGCCGGCTCGCCGCTCTTGAGCAACTTGCGAGTGTTTTTGCATTCGGCATTGGTACAACCAAAGTACTTGCCAAAGCGACCGGTCTTCAATTGCATTTCCGAGCCACACTTGTCACATTCAAGCGTTGGCCCGTCGTAACCTTTAATCCGGAAAACACCCTGCTCAACTTCGTAGCCTGAGCAGTCCGGGTTGTTGCCGCAGACGTGCAGTTTGCGTGTCTCATCAATCAGATAGCTGTCCATGGCCGTCCCGCACTTGGGGCACCGCCGCTTTTTGCGCAGCAACCGGCTTTCGCCCTCGCCCTCCACATCCTCATCCGCGCTGACCACCTCATCACCCGACACCAGATTAATAGTGGTCTTGCAGCGCTCCTTGGGAGGTAGAGAGTAGCCGGAACAACCCAGGAAGACACCGGTACTGGCGACACGAATCTGCATGTGCCGGCCGCAGCTGGGGCACGCAATATCGGTTTCGGTCGGGGTATTAGCGCGCATTCCGCCTTCCGGTTGTTCAGCGCTTTCAAGCTGATTCCGGAATTTGGCGTAGAAATCGTTGAGGACCTTCTTCCAGTTAACGTCACCACCGGCGATCTGATCCAGCTCGCTCTCGAGGCGAGCCGTAAAGTCATAATCCATCAAGTTAGGGAAAGATTCGGCGAGCCGCTCGGTAACAATTTCGCCCATTTTCTCGGCGTAAAACCGGCGATTCTGCAGGCGCACATAGCCTCGATCCTGAATCGTCGAAATAATCGAAGCGTAGGTGGATGGTCGACCTATACCTTGCTTCTCAAGTTCTTTGACCAGGCTCGCTTCCGTGTACCGAGGCGACGGTTTAGTGAAATGCTGGGTAGGATCGAGTTTTTTGAGGTCCAGAACCTCATCCACTTTGATATCCGGCAACGCCACATCTTCATCTTTCTTGGCAGACTGGGGCGCAGCTTTCAGGAAACCTTCAAACTTGACGATACGGCCGCGGGTGCGCAGCTCGTAATCACCATTAGCAACCACAATGGACGTACTCAGAAACTCGGCGTCCGCCATCTGGCAGGCAATAAACTGACGCCAGATCAGGTCATAGAGTTTCTCTGCGTCTTTTTCCAGACCGGAAATATCGGTAGGTCGGCAGGCAACATCCGACGGACGGATGGCTTCGTGCGCCTCCTGTGCGCCTTGCTTGCTGCCATATAGCCGCGGGCTTTCCGGGAGGTAGCGCTCACCAAACTGTTTCTCGACAAACTCACGACAACTGGCGACCGCATCCTGGCTCAGGTTGGTGGAATCGGTTCGCATGTAGGTAATGAAACCGGCCTCGTACAGGCGCTGCGCCAGCATCATGGTTTTCTTGACGCTGAAGCCCATACGGTTACTGGCCGCCTGCTGCAGTGTCGAGGTAATAAACGGTGCCGAGGGTCTGGACCGGGTCGGTTTGTCTTCTCGCTTGGCGACCTTGAAGCCGCCCTCTTTCAGCCGGGCCACGTGCTCACTGCTCTGCGCTTCGCTGACCGGGCGGTAAGGCTTGTCGTTGTGCCGTGTTACTTCAAATCGCACTGGCTCTTTTGCGCCTACCGTGCCCAGGTCGGCGTGCAACTGCCAGAATTCTTCCGGAACAAACTTCCGGATTTCCCGCTCACGCTCAACAATTAACCGGACTGCAACAGACTGGACACGGCCTGCCGACAAACCGCGGGCAATTTTCGCCCACAGCAGGGGCGACACCATGTAACCCACAACCCGATCGAGGAAACGGCGGGCCTGCTGTGCGTTGACACGGTCCTTATCCAGATTGCCAGGATCCTTGAAGGCCTCCTTGATCGCGCGTTTGGTGATTTCGTTAAACACCACCCTCCGGTATTTTTCCGGCTCGCCGCCAATGGTTTCCTGAAGGTGCCAGGCAATCGCTTCCCCTTCCCTATCCAAATCCGTTGCCAGATAGATATGGTCAGCAGATTTAGCCAGTCGCTTCAGTTCACTGACGACCTTTTCCTTGCCAGGCAGAATCTCATAGCGGGCACTCCAGTCATCATCCGGATCGACACCCATTCGGACAAGCAACTGCTCCTTGGCCTTGCGCTTCTTGTGCTTGACCTTGTCTTCCGGACTCAACTTGCGAGTGATCGCCGCCTGCTTTGCCCGTTCTTTCGGGTCAGACTGGCTGCCGCTCCCACTGACTGGCAGGTCGCGAATGTGACCGACGCTGGACTTGACAATAAAATCCGAGCCCAGGTACTTGTTGATGGTCTTCGCTTTCGCTGGCGACTCGACAATAACGAGACTTTTACCCATATCGGAGATCTGTATCCTTGGCGATAAATCGGTTAAGCGCTAAACAAACCGCAAACTCGCATAAAAATCAGGCAACTGGAAAACATAGAAGTTGCCATTGTGTATAGGCTCACTGTTTTACAGGGTCAAGAATAGCAAGACAACCCATTCTTTGTTTTCCAATCGGCTTTTTTCATCCTGACAAACAACAAGGCCTGGCGGACTGCCAGGCCTTGTTGTTCAACGTCAGGTCAGGTGCTGGCAGGAGTT
>JAWOAO010000018.1:0-3672 GCA_046498485.1 Marinobacter sp.
GCGACCGCCCACAATGACCGTAAAGGCACCGGAACGGGCTGCCAGCCGGGCCGCGCGGAGCTTGGTCAGCATACCGCCACGCCCCAGCATGCCGGCGCCACCACCGGCCATCGCATCCAGCTCGCGATCCTCGGCCTTGCGCTCGGCAACCAGCTCCGCGTCGCCGTGCTTACGCGGGTCTTTGTTGAACAGCCCAAGTTGATCGGTGAGGATAATCAGGCCATCGGCCTCGATAAGGTTGGCGACTAACGCACCCAGCGTGTCGTTATCCCCGAAACGGATTTCATCGGTGACCACGGTGTCGTTTTCATTCACGATCGGCACCACGCCGTAATCCAGCAGCGTGCGCAGGGTGCTGCGACCGTTCAGGTAACGCTTGCGGTCAGACAGGTCATCGTGGGTCAGCAGAATCTGGGCGGTGTGGATGTCGTGGCGCTTGAACTGGGCCTCCCAGGTTTGCACCAGCCCCATCTGGCCAACCGCCGCGGCAGCCTGTAGCTCATGTAGATGCTGCGGGCGGGCGCTCCAGCCCAACCGGCTCATGCCTTCGGCCACCGAACCGGAAGACACCACCACCACCTCAACACCTTCCGCGATCAGCTCGGCAATCTGATCCACCCACAAACCGAGAGCCGCCACATCCAGCCCCTTGCCATCGTTGGTGAGCAAGGCACTGCCAATCTTGATAACCAGACGACGGGCCTTACGGAGCTGGAGGCGTTCACTCATGGTAGCGGTACGGTCTCTTCAGGGTGCGAGTTACTCGGGAGCGTAGACCACTTCGACGTCGTAATCGTCGTCATCAAAGTCGTCGTCATCGTCATCTTCTTTGCGGGCGGCTCGGTGCGCCTGGCGATCCGACTCAATTTTCGCCCTGGCTTCCTCGTCCATACGGCGACGGCGAGCGGCTTCCTGCTCGGCAAGATCGGGGTTCTCGGCCTCTTCTTCGGCCTGCTCTTCGATCCAGCGCATCACCGCCTGAACCAGCGGCCTGGTGCCCTCGCCGGTAAGCGCCGAGATACGGAACACCGGACCCTCCCAGCCAAGTTCATCCACGATGGCCTGGCAATGGCGGTCGCGATCTTCCTCGGCCACCATGTCCACCTTGTTCAGAACCAGCCAGCGCGGGCGACTTGCCAGCGTTTCACTGAACTTTTCCACCTCATAAGCAATCGTGTTACCCGCCGCTACCGGAGAAGAGCCGTCGTAGGGGGCCACATCCACCAGGTGCAACAACAACCGGGTTCGAACCAGGTGTTTGAGGAAGCGAATGCCCAGGCCAGCACCTTCAGCGGCACCCTCGATCAGCCCGGGAATGTCCGCAATCACAAAGCTCTGATGCATCTGCACGCTCACCACCCCGAGGTTAGGCACCAGGGTGGTGAAAGGGTAGTCCGCCACTTTCGGCGTCGCTGCAGATACCGACCGGATAAAGGTGGATTTACCCGCATTGGGCAAACCCAACAGACCCACATCCGCAAGAACTTTCAGTTCCAGCCGCAGGTTCCGGGCTTCGCCTTCGGAGCCTTTGCTGGTCTGACGGGGCGCACGGTTGATGGAAGACTTGAACCGGGCGTTACCCAGACCATGAAAGCCACCCTGCGCTACCTTCAGGCGCTGCCCCACTTTGGTAAGATCACCCAGCACTTCGTGGGTGTCCATATCCACCACCGTGGTGCCAACCGGCACCGGCAACACCAGGTCTTCACCTTTGATGCCAGTGCAGTTGCGCCCGGAACCTGGCTCGCCATTCGGCGCTTTGTGCTGACGCTGAAAACGGTAATCAACCAGCGTGTTCAGGCCACTGCTTGCTTCCAGGTAGACGGAACCGCCATCGCCGCCGTCACCGCCGTCGGGACCACCCTTGGGTATGTATTTTTCCCGCCGGAAACTCAAGCAGCCATGACCGCCCTTTCCCGCTGCAACAATGATGGTGGCTTCGTCTACAAATTTCATACGTCTGTTGCCTTTGCATAAACTAAAAAGCCCCGCAGCCTCAAAGAAGCTTTGCGGGGCTCCGGATTCACCTGAGGGCTGATCAAATCAGCATATCAGGCTTGTCCAAGGTTCGACAGAACCGGATCGCCGCTGCTTACGCAGCCGGAACGATGCTTACAAACTTACGGTTCTGCGGGCCTTTGACTTCGAACTTCACCTGACCTTCTGCTTTCGCAAAAAGGGTGTGGTCCTTGCCCAGACCAACGTTGCTGCCAGGGTGGAAACGAGTTCCGCGCTGACGAACGATGATGCTGCCTGCAGTAACAGTCTCGCCACCGTAGCGCTTGACGCCAAGTCGTTTCGACTCGGAATCGCGACCGTTACGGGTACTACCTGCTGCTTTTTTGTGAGCCATGACCGGCCTCCTTAATTAGGGGGTGATTCCAGAGCTTAGCCCTGGATACCCGTGATCTTGACTTCAGTAAACCACTGACGGTGGCCCTGACGCTTCATGGAATGCTTACGACGACGGAACTTGATGATATTGATCTTGCTGTGACGACCGTGACTGACCACTTCAGCGGTAACCTTGGCACCATCAACGACCGGAGCGCCAACTTTTACGTCGTCGCCATTTACTACCAGCAGAACGCGGTCAAACTCAAGAGAGCCGCCAGTTTCCACTTCGAGCTTTTCCAGCTTCAGAGTTTCGCCTTCTTTCACTCGGTGCTGCTTACCACCGCTAACAATAACTGCGTACATTCTTAGTCTCCGCGATTGACCCATCCCTGCTCTTATCCACCTGGTTCTAAGGGAAGCGCTTCGGCAACCCTATAGCAGGGAGCGCAGGTTGGGATGAGTTGGGCGCGTGATTGTACGAAAAGCCGCCGGCCAATACAAGTAAGATGACGACTGAAGTTGACACTGTAGGCAGCAATACCTAGCATTGCCGCGACCTACCCGAAAACTCAACGAAAACACCAGCAAGGGACTTACCAGCCCGATGACAGCCCAGCGCGTACACGACACCGTGGCGGAAGACTTCAGCCGCGTTAATGATCTGATTATCCAGCGGCTTGCTTCCGATGTCCCGATGGTTGAGAAAATCGCCCAGTACATCATCGAAAGCGGCGGTAAGCGCCTGAGGCCATTACTGGTTCTGCTGGCCAGCCAGGCAACGGGCTATGATAAGGACGACCACCTGAAGCTGGCCGCAGTGATCGAGTTCCTGCACACCGCCACGCTGCTGCACGACGATGTGGTAGACACCTCTGACATGCGCCGCGGCCGCAGCACCGCCAACGCCAAGTGGGGCAATGCGCCGAGCGTACTGGTCGGCGATTTCCTCTACGCCCGAGCGTTCGAGATGATGGTGGAACTGGAAAGCCTGCCGATCATGAAGGTGCTGTCCCGTGCCACCGCGGTCATCGCCGAAGGTGAGGTGATGCAGCTGATGAACGTGAAGAATCCAGACCTGACCGAAGCGCAATACATGGTGGTGATCCATCACAAGACCGCCATGTTGTTTGAGGCGTCGTCCCACGCTGGTGCCCTGCTGGCCGGAGCCAGCTCCGAGCAGGAAGTCGCGCTCAGAGACTACGGCAAGCACCTGGGCATGGCATTCCAACTGGTGGACGACGTCCTGGATTATCAGGGCGATGCGGAAACCATGGGCAAGAACGTCGGAGATGATCTGGCCGAGGGCAAAACCACCCTGCCCCTGATCCATGCCAT
>JAWOAO010000026.1:0-6806 GCA_046498485.1 Marinobacter sp.
CGGGTTCAAGGCATTCGAGCTGATCGAGATGGCCTACGGATTCAATGCCTACCAGGCTTCAATGTTGGTATTCGATCCTAAAAGCACCCAAGAGGAAGTGGACAGTTTCTTCCCCCGCGAAGTGGTTGATGCCAAAGGTTACGCCGGTTGCTTCGGTGTCTATCCAAGGCGTCGTGTGGTCAGCAAGCTGGAAATGCCCAAGGAAACCATTGAGCATCCCTATTTCATGTCACATGAACTGGTTGCGCCGGCGGAAGAAACCGTTCCTGACCGCTCTGCCTTCGGAACCCATTGGGGGCTGATCTTCTTCTTTGGCGACGACCCGATCAAGATGCGAGATCTGCTGAAAGCCCAGGAGGACCTGGACTTTTACGTTTAGCGCCTCGCTGACAGATTGTGCCCGGGTGAGCTGAAAGGCTTGCCATCGGCGCCTTGATTCCTTGCGGAAGCAAGGCGCCGCGGGTATCCTGACGCCGTCTCTCTGTCAGCTGGCTTGGGCACATCTTGAGAAACCTTTACCCCGTCATCTTCATTGTTAGTGTCATGTTTATACTTCTTAGTGTTTTCATGACATTACCGGTGCTTCTTCTTACGATCTTCGGCTCTGGCGCGCCGAACGCGACGGCGTTTGCCGAGTCAGCGGCTATCGTGTTTGCGTTAGGGCTTTTGGGGGTTGCGAGCACTTACCGCCAACCCAATGAACTCAAACCCCGCTACATGTTCGTACTCACGGTCTCCAGCTGGTTCATCATCGCCCTGCTCTCTTCGTTGCCATTCTATCTGAGCGATAACAGCCTTTCCGCTGCCGATGCCTTCTTCGAAGGCACCTCAGGAATAACCACGACCGGCGCTACAGTGCTCAGCGGGCTGGATGATTTCGATCAGGACCTTCTGCTCTGGCGCTCAATTCTGCAGTGGCTGGGCGGCATCGGGATTATCGGTATGTTCGTTGCAGTTCTGCCTTTTCTTCGTGTTGGCGGGATGCGGCTGTTTGCAACCGAATCGTCCGAGTGGACCGACAAAGCCCTGCCCAGGATGAAAAGCCTTAGCCGGGGCCTGCTGTGGGTCTATGGTTTCTTTACCGTGCTTGCCGTCGTCAGCTATTGGCTGTCTGGCATGACGGTGTTTGATGCCTTTAACCATGGCCTGACCAGCATTGCTACCGGTGGTTTCTCGACGTCAGACCAGTCCATGGGCAAGTTCAGCGACATTATTCTGCTTGAAGCGAGCTTTTTCATGATGCTGGGTAGCTTGCCGTTTTTCCTGTTTGTCCGGGAGATGCACGGCCAGCGATTTGTGCTGTTCAAGGATCAGCAGGTCCGGGTGTTTCTGGCCATTCTACTGATCATCCCCGCATTGCTGACCCTCTATCGCTGGTGGGTGTCACCGGTACCGTTTGACCCCGCTCACAATTACATAGCCACGTTGTTCAACGTTACCTCGGTGGTCACCACAACCGGTTACGCTTCTGAGGACTATTCGGCCTGGGGCCCGCTGGCGTTTGTGGTGTTTTTCTTCCTGATGTTTGTGGGCGGCTGCTCCGGCTCAACCGCCGGCGGCATGAAAATTTTCCGGTTTCAGCTGTCCCTGATTATTTTGCGGGAGCAGCTGATGCGATTACTGCACCCACGCGCGGTGTTTACCCGTAACTACAATGGTCGACCGGTCAGCGATGAAATCATTTCTTCGATGATCGCCTATACGTTTATTTTTCTGCTGTCTCTGCTGGTGATCACCGTGTTGCTGGCGTCGCTTCAGCTGGACTTTGTCACTGCACTGTCCGGTGCCCTGACCTCCCTGACCAACGTCGGCCCGGGTCTGGGTGACATCATTGGTCCGGCCGGAAACTTTGCGCCATTACCCGATGCGGCCAAGTGGATTCTCTCGGTCGGAATGCTGATGGGCCGGCTGGAAATTCTGAGTGTGGTGATTGTGCTGTCGCCAGCGTTCTGGCGCGGCTGAGAGCCTACCGGTACCAGAGGATGTGGCGGTCTTCCAACGGCAGATTGAGCCGCTCGTCACGTACCCGGATGCGGGGCGTGAAGTGGTCTTCCGGGCGAGCCGGGACGCTACACAGATACTGATAACTGTCTTCCGCACCGGGCAGCGCATGATCCAGCTGCATGGTCTGCACCACCCGCGGACCGAACTCTGACGCATCGGCCACCAGTTCGACCGAAACCTGATCCTGGCCAAGCCCATCCAGGTAAACATCCAGCACGAACAGCCGTTGACCGCCCTGCTCTTCACTATGGAGACTGCCAAAGCGCAACCTGGGCCAGTGGCAGGCAATCTGATCCAGCAACTCCACCAGCTCTCTGGCTTGTTCCGGGTTGCGCTGCGCCCCTTGGACGATCATCGGTCGATAGAAATCGTTGACATACTCCCGCACCATCCGGTTGGCAGAATAGCGTGCGGTCAGCTGATTCATGCTGGCCCGCACCCGGTCTAACCACCGTGTGGGCAGTCCCTGATCATTCAGTTTGTAGAATTCAGGGATGACTTGTTGCTCAAGCAATGCGTACAGCTCCAGAGCATCGGCTTCATCGTGCTGGTCGCTCTGGCTGAGCTGGACAAAGCCGGCATTGGGGCGGATTGCCCAGCCGACGCTCTCGTTCCAGGCTTCGGCCCACCAGCCATCGAATTGAGAAAGGTTGAGGCCGCCGTTGACCAGGACTTTCATGCCACTGGTGCCGCAGGCTTCCCACGGGTGCCTGGGACAATTGAGCCACACGTCTACGCCCTGAATCAGCTGGCTGGCCACGGCCAGGTCGTAATCCTCAATAAACACCACCTTGCCTTCGACCTCCGGCAACCTGGAAAACATTTTCCAGCGTTTGATCAGAGCTTTGCCATCTTCGTCTTGCGGGTGGGCCTTGCCGGCAAGCACGATCTGTAGCGGCTGATCCCTGCACGTGAGCAGCGCGATCAGGCGATCCGGATCTTTCAGTAGCAGATCTGGGCGCTTATAGCTGGTGAAGCGCCGGGCAAAGCCGAGGGTCAGGGTTTCCGGGTCCAACAGCAAACCGCAGGCGGCCTCGGCGGTGTTACCGAAATTATGCTCGCAGTGCTGGCTTCTGAGCCGGCCTCTCAGGTAACTGATCAACCGTTTACGCTGGGCCCGGCGCATCTGCCAAAGGTCTGCATCGGTGGTGTCTTTGAGCGGACAAAGTTCTGTCAGTGGCCGGCGCCAGCGATCCTGGCCGCAGGCCCGGGTCCAGAGTTCGTCTGATTCCGGGGAGTCCCAGCTTGGCGTGTGCACGCCATTGGTGACGAAGTCGGCGGGAATGTCTGCCGCAGGCCACCGCCCGAACCAGGGTTGAAACAGGCTTTGAGTCGCCTGCTGATGGATCTGGCTGACGCCATTGAAGCGGGCGCTCATGCCCAGGGCAACACCGGCCATGTTCAGGTGTTCTCCACCGCCGTTGGCAATGGCAAGCAGCGTATCCAGCGTGTTGTCGATCTCGCTTAGCCAGGGCGCCAGATAGAGCTCCGCCAGTTTTCTGGGAAAACGATCGAAACCGGCGGCAATCGAGGTGTGAGTGGTAAAAAGGTTGGTGGCTCTGGTGGCCATCCGGGCGGTGGCAAAATCCGCTTGATAACGATGCTGCCAGCAATGAGCACGCTCAATCAGTGCCAGTGCGCTGTGGCCCTCATTGATGTGGCAGGCTGACGGGTTGCGTTGCAACAGTTCCAGCAGGCGCCAGCCACCGATACCCAGCACCATCTCTTGCTGCAAACGCTTTTCTGGATCGCCACTGTAGAGCTCGCTGGTAATGCCCCGGTCACCGGGTTCGTTGCGGGGATCGTTACTGTCCAATAACAGCAATTCACATCGGCCCACCTGGCCTTTCCACGCCCTTAGCCGCACCTCCCGGCCAGGGAATGGCACCGTCACCCTCGCCCATTCACCCTTTTTGTTCCGCAACGGAGACACCGGCAGCATGGTGGGATCGTTGTAAGGGTGAAATTCAATCTGTTCACCGTCGGCGTTCAGCGCCTGCCGAAAATACCCTTGCTGAAACAAAAGGCCGACGGCCATGACGGGAACACCGAGGTCACTCGCCGCTTTCAGAAAATCCCCTGCCAGAACACCCAGTCCACCGCTATAAAGCGGCAGCGATTCTGACACGCCGTATTCCATGCAGAACCAGGCCACGCCTTCGCCAAGCTGCCCTTCACAGGTTTCGGAATACCAGGTGGCAGCTTCACTGAACGCTTGATGTGCGGCCAGCTGGCTCTGGTAAATCTGAACAAATCCCGGATCTTCAGCTAAGGCTTGCAGATGTTCAGCCGAAGCGCTGTTAAGCACCAGCCAGGCATTATGGGTGGCTTCCCAGATGTCTTCATCCAGCGACCGCCAGAGCTGATCACTGCCATGGTGCCAGCTCCAACGCAGGTCAAGCGCCAGCGGAATAAGCCCTGCCAGTTCAGCTGGCAGGGCTCGCATGGCGTAGGCGGCGAGTGTCATCGGTCTGTTTTAGTGTCAGCGGGCGGTGTAGCCGCCGTCGATGACCAGTTCGCTACCGGTGACAAACTTGGATTCATCCGAGGCCAGGTACACGACACCCCAGGCAATATCATCAGGCTCGCCCATGTGGCCAAGCGGATGCATTGATGCGGTTGCCTGTCTGGCTGCTTCCGGATCTTCAGTAGACTGCAAATGGTGCTCAACCAGGGGAGTCCAGATAAAGCCCGGGTGGATGGAGTTCGCCCGGATCTTGTCCGCTGCGTAAAGCAGGGCATCGGTTTTGGTCATCAACCGAACGGCACCTTTGGAGGCATGATACGGAGGGATATCCGGCGCACTCACCAGGCCATAAATTGATGACAGGTTAATCAGACTGCCGCTACCGGCCTTTTTCATGTGTGGAATGGCGTGTTTGGTGCAGAAGAAAACGCCCTTCACGTTCACCGCCTGTACCTTGTCCCACTCCTCTTCAGTCAGTTCATGGGTCGGTTTGTTGGGGCCAGCAATGCCGGCGTTATTAACCAGCACGTCGAATTTGCCAAAACGCTCGGCGACACCGTCGATCGCCGTTTTGACCTGGGCTTCATCAGACACGTCGCAATGCCAGTAACCGACCTGATAGCCCTTGTCGCTGAGCGCTTTGGCTAAGGCTTCGCCTTCTTTATCGAGGACGTCCAGAATGCCGACGGCGGCGCCCTCTTCAAGCATCCTTTCGACCGCAGCTTTGCCAATACCCAACGCACCACCGGTGACCGCTGCTACTTTCCCTTTCAGTCTTGCCATGTCGATCTCCCTTTCGTGTCTGTTGGCTAATGAGTTTTTCTTTGCTTGTTTGTGCTAACGACGTAAAGACCCTGACTTTGCAACCAGTCGATCAGCTCCGCCACGGTGATCGCATCGTTATCGACACCATCAAAGTCCAGTCCCAGCCCGTTGGCAGATTGGCGCACCACATGGGCTGCAAGCACCCGATGGCTCTGACCCTGGTTTTCCGGATACCGGAATGCCAGCTCAATCGTCTGGTTTAACCGAACATCACTATAATCTGTGGCGATAAACAAGCCACTCCTTGAGGCGTCCTGTATCTGGCCTATGGCCACAGGGATTCCCCTTTTGTAAACCAGTATAGACAACTCCCCTTCAGTACGCTGGCTCAGTCGATGTTCCATTGTTCTGCCTCCCGGTTTTTTGTTGACTCACTATTATCTCGGCGACGATAAACCCTACATTTCCAGTTATAGTTGATTATTATTTGAGCACTTTGATCCTGGTCAAATAATACCCAGTTGGTACGACTAGCGTCCATACAGGCCCACCATCATCTTGATCGATTCGGGGTCTGTGAGTTCCAGAAAGTTGACCGGGAGTTGCCATATCCAGTTGTTTGACATCGTGCCCGGTGTGTTGAACCGGGCTTGCGAATCCAGCCCCAGCAAATCCTGCATGGGAATGATGACCAGTTTCGAAACCGAGCCCAGTGCAGCCTGAACGATGGGTAATGGCTGCTTGTCCTCTGACATGCGCAGGTACCGGTTAACGTAGCTTCGGGTGTTGGCGTCCAGGCTCCGGTACCAGCCAAGGGTGGTGTCGTTATCGTGAGTGCCGGTGTAAACCAGATCACCTTCTTTGTGATTGTGCAGCAGATGTGGGTTGCCCGCGCTGCCGTCAAAGCCGAATTGCATCACCGTCATGCCTGGCAAACTGAACCGGTGCCGGAGTGCCTCGACCTCTGCCCCGATCACCCCCAGGTTTTCTGCGATCAATGGCAAGTCCGGCAGCTGCTCGAAGCACGCCGACAAAAATGCCTCGCCGGGCCCGGCCATCCAGTGCCCCATGATCGGCCGGGCATCGGCTGCGGGTATTTCCCAGAACGCCTGTAATCCCCGGAAGTGGTCAATTCTCAGCAGATCAAACTTTTCCCGTTGACTGGCAAGGCGGTCGATCCACCACCGGTAATCCTGCCGGGCCATGGCGGCCCAGTCATAAAGAGGGTTACCCCAATGCTGGCCGTCGGGCGAAAAATAGTCCGGGGGAACACCTGCCACCACCAGTGGGTGGCCGTAGTCGTCCAGCCTGAATACCTCCGGGTTGGCCCATACATCCGCGCTGTCGTGAGCGACAAAAATGGGAATATCGCCGAATAACAGCACGCCCCGGTCACGGCCATAGTGACGCATGGCCTGCCACTGCACATGAAACAGAAACTGTTCGAAACGAACCTGTTCTACTGCTCTTTGGTGCTGAAGGTGAAACGCCTCAAGAGCCGGGCTTGCTCTTTGTCGAAGGGGCTCTGGCCAGTGGTACCAGGCTTCTTCCCCACGTGAGTCCCTGATCG
>JAWOAO010000138.1:0-9443 GCA_046498485.1 Marinobacter sp.
GGTGCGGGCCGGAACCACCAGAATGCCATGCCGGGTAGTGGGCAGCCGGTGCAAGGTGCGTATGCGTCGGGAGCTAATGTCCTGGTGGGGCGAAAACAGATCGTAGGGCAGGGTTTCCCAGTCCGGTAACGACAACAGCTCCAGCCCGTCCTCGGAGGTCGTGGCGCCGTCTTCTTCTGGCGGCAGGTTCAGGAAAAAGCGAATCGCCTGCTCAAGACGAATGGCGTTATCGGTGCTGCGTGTGACCACCAGTGTCAGCCCTGGGTGGGCTCTGGCGCTCTCGCAGATGGCCAGGGCATCACTACAACCATGAAGTTGACCCCATTTGCGATGGTCTGCGCTGCGTTCCGGGGCGGCCGGGGCAATCAATTGGGCCGGAGAGGCGGCGCGGGCTGAACCTTGGGTCATGAGCTGACAATTCTCCTGAGTGGGCGCGTCTGGAACAGGGCGGCGCTATTCTAGCGTTCGGGGGGGTGAGTGTCATGGTCGGGGCAGACAAATCGCTATTTGCCGTGAGGCGTCTTAAGTTGGATAATGTTCGCCACTAATTATTCCCAGTGCTATACGAGGTTCCAACCGTGAGTCACGAACAGATCAACGCGCACCTGTCCAACTGGATGGACAGAGAGTCCACCGCGGAAGCCATGATTCCGCTTATCGGCCGCCTTTACCGCAAGAACAACGTTGTTACGTCTGTCTACGGCCGGGCGATCATCAATCAGTCAGTGATTGATATCATCCGCGCCCACCGTTACGTTCGCCAGGTTGAGCACAGCGAGCTGTCTGTTCACGACACCCTGCCGATGCTGCAGGCTATGGACGCAATGGAACTGGGCCGTGCCCACGTCGACATCGGCAAGCTGGCAGTGAAGTTCAAGGCCGAAGGTGGTGATCTGACCGAATTCCTGAAGCGTGAGATTGGTCCGGTGGTTGGTCAGTACGCTACCCAGCTGGAGCGGGATGCCCGTAACGAAACCAAAGACGTGGTGTTGTATGGTTTTGGTCGTATTGGCCGCCTGCTGGCGCGCATTCTGATCGAAAAAGCCGGCGGCGGTAATGATTTGCGCCTGCGCGCTATCGTGGTGCGCCAGAGCGGCGCCGATAACGATCTGGAAAAACGTGCCAGCCTGCTGCGTCGCGACTCCGTGCATGGTCCTTTTAACGGTACCATCAAGGTTGATCAGGAGAACTGCGCACTGATTGCCAATGGTAACTTTATCAAGGTGATCTATTCTGACGGTCCTGACAAAGTGGATTACACCGAGTACGGCATCAACAACGCCATCATTGTCGACAATACCGGCATCTGGCGTGATGAGGCCGGCCTGGGCCTGCACCTGAAATCCAGGGGCGTCAGCCGGGTCTTGCTGACCGCACCGGGCAAGGGCGACATCAAGAATATTGTGTACGGCATCAACAACAACTGGATCACTGCTGAAGACAAGATCCTGTCGGCTGCTTCGTGTACCACCAATGCCATCACGCCTGTACTGAAAGCCATCAACGACGAGTACGGCATTGAAGACGGTCATGTTGAAACCGTTCATTCCTACACCAACGACCAGAACCTGATCGACAATTACCACAAGGGTAGCCGTCGTGGTCGCAGCGCGGCACTGAATATGGTGATCACCGAGACCGGTGCCGCCAAGGCGGTTGCCAAAGCGTTGCCGGAACTGAAGAACAAACTGAGCGGTAACGCCATTCGGGTACCGACGCCAAACGTGTCTATGGCGATCCTGAACCTGAACCTGAAGTCTGAGGTGGATGTCGAAAAGGTTAACGAGTATCTGCGGGAGATGGCTCTGCACTCCGAGCTGCAGAAGCAGATTGACTTCGTGAACTCTCCGGAAGTGGTTTCCACCGACTTCGTCGGCTCCCGTCACGCCGGCATCGTCGATGCCCAGGCCACCATTGCCAACGGTAAGCGCCTGATCCTGTACGTGTGGTATGACAACGAGTTCGGTTACAGTGCCCAGGTTATCCGTTGTGTTAACCAGATGGCCGGTGTGGATTACCCGATCTTCCCGAAGCGCGCCCGCGACTAAAGTCGTAAGGCCGTGCTCGCAGGACAGGGCTGAAGAACCCCGGTTGCTCTGGCTGCCGGGGTTTTTTCGTAACTTTGGGCTACAAAACCATTTCCCTTTCCGGTGGAAATGGCGGTCCTTAATCTCTATAATTGGCGCGATTTTGGGTATGTTTGGCACCCCGTATCTCATCTTTTCCTGCGTCGGGCGTTAATTGGTAGCAATTGCCATGGCGTTCGGGTCGTAAGCTGTCTTTCTGCTGGCGCGACGTGGATAGGAAACCTGGGTCGCTGGGGCCGGGCGTTGTAAATCCACAGAATAGTTTCTGATGACTGGATGAGGCTAATGATCAAGATCAAAAAAGGCCTGGATCTTCCCATCAGCGGCGCTCCCGAGCAGACCATCACTGACGGCAAGCCGATTCGCCACGTAGCGTTGATCGGTTTTGACTACAACGGCATGAAGCCGACGATGGAAGTGAAAGAGGGAGACCGTGTCAAGCGCGGTACGCTGCTGTTCACGGACAAGAAGACCGAAGGCGTTCGTTATACGTCACCCGCCGCCGGTGTGGTGAAAGAAATCAATCGCGGTGACCGCCGCGTGTTTCAGTCTGTTGTTATCGAGATCGATGGCAACGAGGCGGAAACCTATGCCCGCTACGACGATTCCGATCTTGCCGGCCTGGAACGCCAGCAGGTCGTCGACAACCTGGTTGAATCCGGCTTGTGGACCGCGTTCCGCACCCGGCCTTACAGCAAGGTTCCGGCTATCGACTCAGCGCCCAACTCCATTTTCGTTTCCGTCATGGATACCAATCCGTTGGCGGCAGACCCTACTGTGATCATTGGTGAGAACAGTAAGGCGTTCGAAAAGGGCCTTACCATCATTTCACGTTTGACCAATGGCAAAGTCTTTGTGACTGGCAAGCCAGGTTCTGATGTGGCGGTGCCGAAAGCCGACAACATCGAAGTGCATCAGTTTGACGGTGTCCACCCGGCCGGCAACGTAGGCACTCATATTCATCACCTGGATCCGGTCTCTGTCAGCAAGGCCGTCTGGTCGATTAACTACCAGGATGTGATTGATATCGCCAAGCTGTTTGAAACCGGCGAAGTGGCGGTTGAGCGCATCGTGGCGATCGGCGGTCCCAAGGCTCTGAAGCCGCGTCTGGTGCGGACCCGTCTGGGTGCCAATCTGCCGGAACTGCTGGATGGCGAAACCGAAACCGAAACCGATTGTGAAGTGCGCGCCATCTCCGGCTCGGTCTTTGGCGGTCGTCGTGGCGAAGGTCCTTGCGCGTATCTTGGTCGTTTTGCCAACCAGGTGTCGTTGCTGGAAGAAGGCACCAAGCGGGAATTCATTGGCTGGCTGTCTCCGGGCGCCAACAAGTTCTCTGTGCTGAACATCTACCTGTCCAGCCTTGCCCGCGGTAAAAAACTGTTCAACTTCACCACCACCACCAATGGCAGTGAGCGGGCCATGGTGCCGGTAGGTGCCTATGAGCAGATCATGCCGCTGGACATCCTGCCAACTCAGTTGCTGCGTTCACTGATTGTCGGCGATACTGAAACGGCACAGAAGTTAGGCGCCCTGGAGCTGGATGAAGAAGATCTGGCGCTGTGCACATTCGTGTGCCCCGGCAAATATGAATACGGCCCGATTCTGCGTGAGAATCTGACCCGAATCGAGATCGAGGGCTAATACGATGGCAATCCGACAGTTTCTCGATGGCATCGAGCATCACTTTGAACAAGGTGGCAAGTACCAGCGCTGGTACGCGCTCTATGAAGCCGTCGATACCATTTTCTATACTCCTGGCAAGGTCGCCACGACCACCTCCCATGTGCGTGACGGCGTAGACCTCAAGCGCATCATGATTACCGTGTGGTTGTGTACGTTTCCGGCCATGTTCTTCGGCATGTGGAACATCGGTTTCCAGGCCAACAGCTATCTCGCGGCCAATCCGGAAGCGATGATTGCTGACGGCGCTCTGCGTGAAGTCTTTATTCTGGCGCTGGCGATCACCGGTGAAGGTGCCGGCTGGTGGGACAACTTCGTTTACGGCATGGCCTATTTCGTGCCCATTTATGCGGTTACTTTCATCGTCGGTGGTTTCTGGGAAGTCATGTTCGCGACCGTGCGCAAGCACGAAGTCAACGAAGGTTTCTTTGTAACCTCTGTACTGTTCGCATTGATCTGCCCGCCCACCATCCCGCTGTGGCAGGTGGCTCTGGGTATCACCTTCGGTGTGGTGATCGGCAAGGAAGTGTTCGGCGGTACCGGCAAGAACTTCCTGAACCCGGCACTGAGCGGTCGTGCCTTCCTGTACTTCGCCTATCCGGCGCAGATTTCCGGTGACGCTGTGTGGACCGCGGTTGACGGCTTCAGTGGCGCAACAGCGCTGAGCTGGGCGGCCTCTGGCGGCCTGCAGGCACTGGAAACGCAGATTGGCTGGATGAATGCCTTTATCGGCACTATCCAGGGCTCAATGGGTGAAACCTCAACCATTGCCGTCCTGATCGGCGGTCTGGTTCTGTTGGCCATGAAGATCGCCTCTTACCGCATCGTCGGGGGTGTCCTGATCGGCATGATCGGCATGTCGGTGTTGCTGAACATCATCGGTTCTGAAACCAATGCGATGTTCGCCGTACCGGCGCACTGGCATCTGGTTATGGGAGGCTTTGCCTTCGGTATGATGTTCATGGCTACCGATCCGGTGTCTGCTGCCATGACCAACACTGGCCGCTGGTGCTTCGGCATCCTGGTGGGTGTGATGACCGTGCTGATCCGGGTGATCAACCCGGCCTTCCCGGAAGGCATCATGCTGGCAATCCTGTTCGCTAACCTGTTCGCGCCGCTGATGGATCATTATGTGGTTCAGGCCAACATCAAACGGAGGCTTGCTCGTGGCTAAAGCTAAAGATACTGTCTCCAGAACTCTGTTGGTTGCGCTGGTGCTGAGTATTTTCTTCTCGGTGGTGGTTTCTACTGCGGCCGTAATGCTTCGGCCGGCGCAAATCAAAAACCAGAATCTGGACATCAAAACCAATATCCTGTCGGCTTCTGGCATGCTCACGCCCGGCTTCAGCGCCGACCAGATCGAAGAAACCTTCGAGCGCTTTGACGTGCGCCTGGTCGACCTGGATACCGGTGACTTCGTAGAGCCTTCGGCCGTTGGTGTTGAAGACCCGATGAAGTACGACATGTACAAGGCGGCTTCTGATCCGCAGTTGTCCACCAACATCCCGGCGACTGAAGACAAGGCCGGCATCAAGCGTCGACCGAACGTTGCCAAGATTTACACCCTTAGCGACAATGGCGAAGTGACCCGTGTGGTGCTGCCGGTCCACGGCTACGGGCTGTGGTCGACGCTGTACGGGTTCGTTTCGCTTGAAGGCGATCTGAACACCATTGAAGGTCTTGGATTCTATGCTCACGCAGAAACTCCCGGCCTGGGTGGTGAAGTCGACAACCCCCGCTGGAAACAGCAATGGGTAGGCAAGGAGCTGTACGCCGACGATCCAACCGAGCCGCAGATCCGTCTGGTCAAAGGCGGTGTGAGTGCGGATGCCAAAGACAAGGAGCACAAAGTCGACGCGCTGTCTGGTGCTACACTGACCAGTCGTGGTGTTGAACAGCTCGTCAACTACTGGATGGGTGAGCGCGGTTTCGCGCCGTTCCTGAAAAAACTTCGTGAAGGGGAGGTCTGACCATGGCCGGTTTATCAGCCAAACAGGTTCTCTTCGAACCAATCTTCAACAATAACCCCATCGCTCTGCAGATTCTTGGTATCTGCTCGGCGTTGGCGGTAACCACCAGCATGAACGTCAGTATCGTTATGTGTCTGGCGGTTATTGCGGTTACCGCGTTCTCCAACCTGGCGGTGTCGCTGGTACGTACCCAGATTCCGGGCAGTATCCGGATCATCGTACAGATGACCATCATTGCGTCTCTGGTCATCGTGGTCGACCAGTTGCTCAAGGCCTATGCCTATGAGACCTCCAAACAGCTGTCGGTATTCGTTGGTCTGATCATCACCAACTGTATCGTTATGGGCCGTGCCGAAGGTTTCGCCATGAACAACCCGCCACTGCTGAGCTTCCTCGACGGTATCGGTAATGGCGTGGGTTACTCTGTAATCCTGTTGTTCGTTGCCTTTTTCCGGGAGCTTCTGGGGGCGGGTTCGCTGTTCGGTATAGCCCTGTTCCCGGTCGTAAACGAAGGCGGCTGGTACGTTCCGAATGGTTTGCTGCTGCTGCCACCGAGTGCGTTCTTCATCATTGGTCTGGCGATCTGGGGCTTACGTACCTGGAAGCCTGAGCAGGTAGAAGAGCCAGACTTTAAAATGTCTCGTCATACAGTCAAGGAGGCTTTCTGATGGAACACTATCTCAGCCTGCTGCTGAAGGCGATTTTCGTTGAAAACATGGCGCTGGCGTTCTTCCTGGGGATGTGTACCTTCCTGGCGATTTCCAAGAAGATTGAAGCGGCTACCGGTCTTGGCATTGCCGTTGTTGTCGTGCTGACCATCACCGTGCCAGCGAACAACCTGTTGTATAACAGCATCCTGCGTGAAGGTGCCCTGGATTGGGCCGGTCTGCCCAACGTAGATCTGAGTTTCCTGGGCCTGCTGACCTACATCGGTGTGATCGCGGCGATCGTACAGATCATGGAAATGGTGCTGGATAAATACATTCCGGCGCTGTATTCCGCACTGGGTGTGTTCCTGCCCCTGATCACGGTGAACTGTGCCATTCTTGGTGCTTCCCTGTTCATGGTGGAGCGTGACTACACTTTCGGTGAGAGTGTGGTGTACGGCTTTGGCGCGGGTGTGGGCTGGGCATTGGCCATCGTCGCGCTGGCAGGTATCCGTGAAAAACTCAAGTACAGCGATGTTCCAGAGGGACTGCGTGGCCTTGGCATCACCTTCGTTACTGTTGGTCTGATGTCGTTGGGCTTCATGTCGTTCTCCGGCATCTCCCTGTAATTCACCCGGTGATTCGGTTTAACGAAAAGGCGAGACCATGAATACAGAAATTATTCTCGGCGTGGTCATGTTCACCGTTATCGTTCTGGTGCTGGTTGCGATCATTCTCGCAGCCCGCTCCAAGCTGGTAAGCACCGGTGACGTGACCATTGAGATCAACGACGATCCTGAACATACGGTCAAGACCAGTGCCGGCGGAAAACTGCTTGGCACTCTGGCCGGCAACGGCATTTACCTGTCATCCGCCTGTGGTGGTGGTGGTACCTGTGCCCAGTGTAAGTGCAAGGTTTTCGACGGCGGCGGTGCCATGCTGCCGGTGGAAAAAACGCACTTTACCAACCGTGAAGAAAAAGAAGGCTGGCGCCTGTCCTGCCAGGTACCGGTCAAGCAGGACATGAAGGTCGAAGTGCCGGAAGAGTTCTTCGGTGTCAAGAAGTGGGAGTGCGAGGTGGTTTCCAATCACAACGTGGCCACCTTCATTAAAGAACTGATACTGAAATTACCGGAAGGTGAAGAAGTTGACTTCCGCGCTGGTGGTTATGTCCAGCTGGAGTGCCCTCCTTACGAAATCGATTTCAAGAATTTCGATATCGAAGAAGAGTTCCACGAAGACTGGGACAAGCACCAGATCTGGCGTTACAAGGCGATCAACAAGGAAGAAACCATCCGGGCCTACTCCATGGCAAACTACCCGGAAGAAAAAGGTGTACTGAAGTTCAACATCCGTATCGCGACGCCACCTCCGGGCACTGATCACCCGCCGGGCATCATGTCCAGCTTTGTGTTCGACCTGAAGCCGGGTGACAAGATCACCGTGATGGGGCCGTTTGGTGAATTCTTCGCCAAGAAGACCGACGCCGAAATGGTATTCATCGGTGGCGGTGCCGGTATGGCGCCGATGCGTTCTCACATCTTTGATCAGCTCAAACGCCTGAACTCCAAGCGCAAGATCAGCTTTTGGTACGGTGCACGTAGCGTTCGTGAAATGTTCTATGTGGAAGACTTTGACGGTCTGGCCGCCGAGAACGACAACTTCGAGTGGCACGTGGCGTTGTCTGACGCGCTGCCAAGCGATAACTGGGAAGGCCCGACCGGCTTTATTCACAATGTGTTGTACGAAAACTATCTGAAGGACCACCCGGCTCCTGAGGATTGTGAGTTCTACATGTGTGGGCCTCCTATCATGAATGCGTCTGTGATCAAGATGCTGAAAGATCTTGGTGTTGAGGACGACAACATCATGCTGGATGACTTTGGGGGTTAATCAGCTCACATGACATCCCGTATGTTGGAACCCGCCAGGGTGGTTATGGTCAGTGTCCTATGGGCACTGGCGGTGGCTGCCCTGGCGGGTTGCTCGTTTCAGGACGAGGAAAAAATCTGGGAGATCTCCGGCGGCATCTTTGGCACGACGTATCACATAAACGTCGTATTGCCAGAAGATGAGGAACGGCTGCAGACTCTGGCGCAGGGAATACAGAACGAACTCGAACAGGTAGACGCCGCCATGTCGACCTGGAAAGACGATTCGGAGTTGTCCCGATTGAATCAGAAGCAGGCGCAGTCAGAGTGGACGACGCTGTCGCAACCGTTATTTGAAGTTATCCAGCGCGCTCAGGAAATTTCTGAACTGACAGATGGCGCATTTGACGTCACCATTGGCCCTGTGGTTAATCTCTGGGGCTTCGGGCCAGATGCGAGGCCGACGGAAGTGCCATCGGATTCAGAACTTGATGGATTGCTGGCGGTGACCGGGTACCGGTATCTCGAGCTCGATGCGACGGCACTGGCGGTGCGCAGCGAGAAACCCCAGTACATCGATTTGTCGGGGATCGCCAAGGGCTACGGGGTAGACGTGATCGCCCGTTACCTCGACAGTGAAGGTGTGGGTGCGTACCTTGTCGAGATAGGGGGTGAAGTTCGGGTCAATGGCCGCAAACCCGGTGGTGAGGCCTGGCGCCTGGCCATCGAGGAGCCCTCCGAGCAGGCCCGACAGGTCAACAAAGTCGTCGCGATGGACCGACAAGCCATGGCAACCTCCGGTGACTATCGGAACTATTACGAATCGAATGGCCAGCGTTACTCTCATACAATAGAACCGTCGACTGGCAAGCCGGTCAGTAATAATTTGGCATCGGTTACCGTGATTGCCGACGACAGTATGACGGCCGATGCGCTGGCAACCGCTTTTACTGTCATGGGATATGAGAGGGCGATGAGCCTGGCAACCCGTGAAAACATTCCAGCGTACTTTATTGTAAGAGGAGATGGCCGTTTTGAAGTACATCAAACGCCTGCATTCTCGTCTTACGTTGTCCAGTAGAGGAGGACAGTAATGGGTACCTTTCTTTTAGTGTTCCTGATTGTGGTTATACTCATCGCCGGCATGTCGGTTGGCGTGATCTTCGGGCGCAAGCCGATCAGCGGCAC
>JAWOAO010000211.1:0-2687 GCA_046498485.1 Marinobacter sp.
AACCCCAAACGGAAACACCCGGTTACCGGCCGGGTGTTTCCGTTTGGGGTTGAAGTGGGAGCTTACCCGGAAAGAAGTGGCCGTGGGCCAGCGCCGAAACGCCGGCAACACGCTTCTGCCGCTTTCGTCGTAGTAGTTTCCATCGTCAAACCGGAAGGCCGTGTGGGTGTCAGAGCCACGTTGCAAAGACGCCGCTTCAAGTCTGGTTTTACCGGTACTCCGGTTATCGACCATTTCGTGGCCAATGATCACCGCAAACTGATCGCCGGCTCTCAGGTCACGCCGAAAATTCAATTGGTGCTCCAGCAGCTGACTCACCGCCGCGATCTGATGTGCGGTCAGGCCAGCACGAACCGCGGAAGCGTAAAAACTGCCGTGTATGTCGCCTCTGAGCACTTCGGAGACCCATTGCGTTTCGGCCTCGGTCTTGCGGTAGTCAAAGCTGTCATCGTCGGTTCTGGTGAAATAGACGGTGCGGGCGGCATCCACTTCCAGCGCCAGTTCGGTGAATTGGCCGTCCTGATCAAAGCTCAGCTGGAATTTGGTTCCGGGCTGCAGGGTGGCCAGCGCCAGGTACTCGACATCGGCTTCCATGATCTTGTGCAGATCCGACATGGACGCACCCAGTGAGCTGAATATGCCGCTCAGGGTATCTCCGGACTGGACCTGGTGACGCAGTGTTTTGGTGTCTGTACCGGAGTCTGGCAGGGCGTTGCTTGGCGCATCGGGTGCGCGAACGGCCGGTGAAGCTTCTGCTGAGTCCAGGGAGATCACAAAGCTCTCATCAGAGGGCGAGTGGGTCTTGGCTGACGAACTTTGCGTGGACCACACGCTGGCAATCAGCACCAGTAAAGCGGCGATGACGAACAGAATCTTGTGGGTTGGCGTGAAAACTTTTGGTTCAGCCATGGCTAAAACTCTCCGACTACTCGCGAATCAATTCGCTCCGTCGCCTATAAATCGCGCATTCATCCTTTCAGCTGCGAGGGTGATTTGGGTACAGGGTATCAAATAAGGCGCATTTGTTGTTCAACTTCCGCTGCCGCAGCGTCAGTGAACCCTGGGTCTGGAAGCCCATGCTTGATCGCGTGAATGCGGCGCTTGGCGACTTTCGCGGTCATCCGGCAGTCAACGATGGCTTGAGAGTATGGTGCAAAACCCAAGCGCTCGGCAGCCCGGGAAAGCTGCCCGGCGGTTATTGACAGGTCATGCACCTGCGGCCCTGTCAGGCCCGAAAGCTCCGGAACCCAACGTCGAATGAACTGGCCATCCGGATCGTGATCCTGGCCCTGCTTGACTGGATCATAAACCATCAGGCCGTCAAAGTTTGTGGTGCCGGCGACAATCTGGTGAATAACATGATGCAGCGCCGGCTCATAGTCCAGAAATTCCGTAGCCAGACATTGCGCCACCCGGGGGGTGGGCAGCCAGAGGTTCATGGTAGCGAACGACACCACCGTGGCCCGCAGCCTCATGTTGATCCAGCCGGTCTGGTGCAGGCAGCGCATCGCCGCATCGATATAAGGGACGCCGGTGTGGCCGGATTGCCAGGCCTTGAAAAGCCGTTCATCGAAGGTGGCTTCGCGCACACCATTAAACTGGGGCAGCAGGCACTGGTATTCGAGTTCCGGGCGAGTTTCAAAGCTCTGGATATACTGCCGGCGCCAGCACAGCCGATCCAGGAAGAACCGGGCACGTTCCTGCAGACGCTGGAAGCCTTGCGCATCAAGCGTTTGCTGACCGCTGGTAACGACCCGGTCAACTGCCTGAAACACCTCGCGATCCGAGAGGATGCCGTAGGCCAGATAGGTTGATATGCGGGCGCACCCCGCCCACGCGGTGTTCGGACTGGATATCTGAAACGGGTAGCGGTTGATATTCCGGACATTAAAAAAGCTGTCGAGCACCCGGATCGCGGCTGCCCGCCCACCTTTTTGTCTCAGGGGTTTGTCGGCCCCGTCTGCCAGCGGGATGTCATGGGCTTCACAGCCCGGAAAAGGCAGGGGGGCAAAGCGCGCGGCCAGCTTTGCCCCCGTCGGGTCCCTGAGCGTGAGGTTGACGCTTTTCGAGAAGTAGTCAGGAAACGAGATGCAAGGCTGAGCGCCGCGCGCGATGCCGTTCTGCTCCACCTCCATCAACTCAACGCCGTGCACCCGACACCAGGCGCGAACCTTTTGGTCTCGTTGGTATTGATTGCGCTGAGTGGTCTCCCGATGGGTCCAGATGCGGGTGATCGGCTGGCACTGATGCAACCGGTCCAGAACGGCAAGGCTCTCGCCGACCATTTGCAGCAACTGCCCACCGAGGTCTCTTAGCTCAGTTGCCAGTTCGTCCAGGGTTTCCTGAACAAAAGCCTGGTGCTGGCGGGAGACATCCGGCTGAGCAATCAGACCGGGTTCGTGGATATAGAGCGGAAGCACGCGGCCGAATGCACGCCAGCACTTCAGACTCAGAAAAAACGGCTCTGAATCCTGCAGTCGTAAATTACGTTTTAGCCAAAAAATCTGCATGGTGTGGCTCTCAACCGGCAGGCGACAACAGGATTCAGCGCTGCGGGGCTGCATAAAATCGCTCGTCGACGAAGTCGTGATGGACAGCGAGGGCCGCAGATCATTCTTCTACGTCGGCGACGTCAAGCAGGCCATATACAGCTGGCGGCGCGGCAACCCCGACATCTTCGCACAGAT
>JAWOAO010000251.1:0-8083 GCA_046498485.1 Marinobacter sp.
CGGCCACCGCCCATTTTCTTCATCAGTGTCTGGGAAATAACCGCCTGCAGGGATTCGGACAGCATCGAACGCACCATCGATTTTTCCTGGGCCGGGAACACGTCTACTATCCGATCAATGGTTTTCGCCGCCGAGGTGGTGTGCAGGGTGCCGAACACCAGGTGGCCGGTTTCCGCCGCAGTCAGGGCCAGACGGATGGTTTCCAGATCGCGCAATTCGCCCACCAGAATGATGTCCGGGTCTTCCCGCAGAGCCGATCGCAGGGCTTCGTTGAAACCCAGAGTGTCCCGGTGCACTTCCCGCTGGTTGACCAGACATTTCTTGGATTCATGCACAAATTCGATAGGGTCCTCGATGGTGAGGACGTGCTCGTAACGGGTATCGTTGATGTAGTCCACCATCGCCGCCAGGGTGGTAGACTTACCGGAACCGGTCGGCCCGGTCACCAGCACCAGTCCTCGAGGAACCGAGGACACGTCCTTGAACACCTGGCCCATGCCCAGATCTTCCATGGTCAGCACTTTCGAGGGGATGGTCCGGAATACCGCGCCGGCGCCGCGATTCTGGTTGAACGCGTTCACCCGGAAGCGGGCAACACCAGGCACCTCAAACGAGAAGTCGGTTTCAAGGAATTCTTCGTAATCTTTACGCTGCTTGTCGTTCATGATGTCGTAAATCAACCCGTGCACTTCTTTGTGCTCCATCGGGGGCAGGTTGATACGGCGGACATCGCCGTCGACACGAATCATGGGCGGCAGACCGGAGGACAGGTGCAAATCCGACGCACCCTGTTTGGCCGAAAAGGCAAGCAGTTCAGTAATGTCCATAGGATTCCTTGGAGGGCTTTTTCTTTTAGTCTATAAGCGGCAAACTCACACCATGAGCAGCATAGCAGACAACATCGGGAGCGTAACCCGACGCATACAAAAAGCAACATTGACCGCGGGCCGGGAGCCCGGCAGTGCGCGTTTGCTGGCCGTCAGCAAGACCCGCACGCCGGAAGAACTCCGCGCCGCCGTCGACGCAGGACAAGTCGCGTTTGGCGAAAACTACCTGCAGGAAGCACTGGACAAGATGCAGGCGCTGAGTGATCTGAGCCAGATCGAATGGCACTTCATTGGCCCGATCCAGTCCAACAAAACCCGGCAAATTGCCGAGTCGTTTGCCTGGGTGCACAGCGCAGACCGGCTGAAGATCGCACGGCGCCTGAGTGAGCAGCGGCCAACGGCCCTGCCCCCGCTGAACCTTTGCTTACAGGTCAACATCAACAGCGAGGACAGCAAGTCCGGGTGCACCCTGACGGACTTGCCCGAACTGATCGCGGCCGTCGGTGAACTGCCCAATATCCGCCTGAGAGGGCTGATGGCAATACCAGACCCCGATCAGTCCGAAGCCGAGCTGCGGCTCAGTTTTCGCAAACTGGCCAATGCGCTGCGCGCAGTCAGGCAAGAACATCCGGAAGCCGGCCCGCTGGACACCTTATCGATGGGCATGTCTGATGACCTGGAAATCGCCATTGCCGAAGGCGCGACCTGGGTACGGGTGGGCACAGCCCTGTTTGGAGCCCGGCCACCCAAACACAGCCTGAGCTGAACGGGCTGGTTCCTGCTATGATCGCAATGAACCCATTAACCGATCCATGCCCTGGAGTAAATCTTGAGTAAATCACCCACGATTTCTTTTATCGGTGCCGGCAACATGGCCAGCGCCATCATTGGCGGCATGCTGGACAGCGGCTACCAGGCTGGCGATATCTGGGTCAGCGCCCCGGACGATGACCACCTGCAATCTGTCCGCAAGCGTTTTGGCGTGAGCGTGACCACCGACAACCGCTACTGCGCACAACAGGCCGACATTGTGGTGCTGGCAGTTAAGCCACAGGTCATGGCCGAGGTGTGCAGCGACATTGCCCCGATGGTGCAAAACACGCGCCCGTTGATGGTGTCGATTGCCGCCGGCCTGACCGCTGAAACCCTCGACCAGTGGCTGGGTGGTGGTATGCCGCTGGTGCGGGTCATGCCGAACACGCCGTCTCTGGTTGGCAAAGGCGCCGCCGGTCTGTTTGCTAACGACCAGGTCAAACCCGCCCAAAAAGACGCGGTGCAGTCGATGTTTGAAAGCGTCGGCACGGCGCTGTGGGTCGATGACGAAAACCTGTTGCACGGCGTGACGGCGTTGTCAGGCAGCGGGCCCGCCTATTTTTTCCTGATGCTTGAAGCTCTGGAAGAAGCCGCGACCGCTGCCGGCATTGAACCGGCAACCGCTCGTGAGCTGGCCATTCAGACCATGGCGGGCGCCGCTGAAATGGCGAAGCGCAGCGACCAGAACCCGGCCCAGCTCAAGCGCAACGTGATGTCACCCGGTGGCACCACCGAACAGGCGGTCAACACGTTCGAAGATGGTGGTCTTCGGGAACTGGTCAAAAAAGCTTACAGTGCCGCGTTCGAACGCTCCCGGGAAATGTCCAGGGAAATGGCAGACAAACAGTAATCGATAACGGAGACACAGCTTCATGCTGGCAGATATTGTGATTACGATCTTGCTGATCGCATCAACTTTTTACATGACGATTGTACTGCTGCGCTTCCTGCTGCAGCTGGCACGGGCCGACTTCTACAACCCGATTACGCAATTTGTGGTAACGGCGACCAATCCGCCGTTACGCCCCTTGCGCCGGGTTATACCTGTTCTGGGCGGCGTCGACGGTGCGGCTCTGGTACTTGCGGTGATCATTCAGGCCATCACCTTCTTCCTGATCCTGGTGGCAATGAGCGGCGGCATACCAGCGATCAATCCGCTGACTTTGCTGGTCTGGGCGGTGTTGAACATACTTAGCCTGATCGTGAAAATTTACTTCTGGTCGGTGATCGCCGTGGTGGTGGTAAGCTGGATTGCGCCGCAAAGTGGACACCCGGCCATTCAACTGGTGGCACAGATTACCGAGCCGGTGATGCGCCCGGTGCGCAGTATCATGCCGTCCATGGGCGGACTGGATTTGTCACCGATCATCGTGTTCCTGATCCTGAACGTGTTTTCTGTGATGATTGACCACATGAAAGTGGCTGTCGGACTCGGCGCCATAGGTCTCGGAATGTAACCTGTCCCACAAATATACATTTCTTTACAGACCAATGATCTTTGGAAAACCCAAGACTGCAGAATCAACTAACTGATTCTGCAGTCTTTTTTTTGCTTTGCTCGCCGAATTACTCCGGACCTCCCGACTGGCTCACCCCAACTGCCTGAATAAACAGGTTATTATTAACGTCACTTAATCTTGGACGTCGCGCAGAAGGATTATTCAATGAGTCAGCAGGGAACTCTGTCGCAGCAGGTTGAGGCCTATCACAACTGGAAAAAAGAGCTGATCCGGCAGATTGGCCGGTACCGGCTGTGGCTGCAGGACAATCATCTTTTTTCTGAAGACGTCAGTGCCCGCATCCGCCACGGACTGGAACTGCTTATCGAAGATGAGCTGACCATTGCCTTTGTCGGCGAGTACTCAAGAGGCAAAACCGAGCTGATCAACGCTCTGTTCTTCGCCGATTACGGCCAGCGCATGCTGCCCTCACAGGCCGGCCGGACCACCATGTGTCCTACCGAGCTGTTTTATGACCGCAGCGCCAATCAGAACTATCTGCTGCTGCTGCCCATCGAGACCCGAACCGGAGAGCTGTCCCTGCAGCAACTGCGCAAACAGCCTGAGCGCTGGGTCAAACACGACCTGGACGAGCGCAATCCGGAGATCATGCGTGAGGTGCTGGCAGAAGTCGCCCGGGTCAAGAGCGTTGCGCCGGACGAAGCCCGAAAACTGGGTTTCGACGAAGACATGCTCGAGCACGACCGCAACAATCCGGGCCATGTACTGGTGCCCGCCTGGCGCAACGCCCAGATCAGCATTCGTCACCCGATGTTCGAACGGGGCCTGCGCATTCTCGATACCCCGGGCCTGAACGCCTTGGGTTCTGAGCCCGAACTGACCATCAGTATGCTGCCCCGGGCCCATGCGGTGATTTTTGTGCTGAGCGCCGACACCGGCGTGACCGCCAGCGATATGACCATCTGGAAAGAGCATATCGACATCGAGCACGCCGATCACCGCGCTGGCCGTTTTGCCGTGCTGAATAAAATTGACGTGCTGTGGGATGACCTGCAGGGCGAGCAGCACACCCTGGATGCCATAGAGCGGGTGCGCAGCTACACCGCCGATCATCTCGGCATCCGCCAGCAGGATGTGATTCCGCTGTCGGCCAAGCAGGGCTTGCTGGCGCGCGTGCGCAAAGATAACGAGTTGTTTGGCCGCTCCAACCTCGGCCAGCTGGAACAGCTGATCATCCAGCGCATTCTGATGCACAAAGAGCAGCTGATCACCCAGAACCTGATCAACGATCTGTTGGGCATGCTGCAAAACAGTCAGGCCGCCATGCAGTACCGGCTCGAGTCGCTGGCAGAAGAGCGCCAGGCCTGCACCGGCGCGACCATGGACAAACCCGCGCTGAACCGGATGGCTGATCGGGCCCAGAAAGATTACGACTTTTATTACAAGAAGCTGATCACGCTGCGCTCCTCCCGACGACTGATGGGTTCCCAGGGCGACATGCTGAAAAAGCTGGTGACTGAGGATCGATTCGAGGGCCATGCCGGTAAAGTCCGCCAGATGATGTCGAAAAGCTGGACCACTGCCGGCATGAACCGGGCGATGGATCATTTCTTCGAGCTGCTGGAAAGCGACCTTAGCAATCTGCTCGCCGAAGGTCGTCTGGCCGAAAAGATGGTCGGCGCTATTTATCGCCGCTACAACGAAGACACCCGGGCACGACATCTGGAGCCGATCCCGCTTCGGGCGGGTCGCCATGTCATTGCCATCCGGGAGCTTCGCAAAAATGCCAGGCGATTCCGCATCAGCCCGAAGAACCTGCTCACCGAACAGTCGCTGCTGGTGCGCCGGTTTTTCAACGTGATGGTCGGCGAGGCGTGCACCCTGCACGGCAGAGTGCGCAACGACGTCGAACGCTGGCCGCAGGAAGCCCTGCTGCCCATCATGCAGTACTCCATGGAGCAGAAACAGCTGCTGGAACACCAGATCCGCCGCCTGCGTGACATGGTACGTAGCGACCGTGACAGCCGGGCCGAGCGCCAGCGTCTGGATAACGCCATCACCGACCTGCGCAAACAACTGGAGTTGGCCGATGCCATGATGCGACAAATCCGCAAACCGGCGCCCACCATGATTCAGCAGAAAGTCGTCAACATCTCCGGCGCCGTCTGAGCGCCCGGGGCCTGCGCGATCGTTGCTCAGGCCCTGAAAACCCTGAGTGCCGGCAAACGCCGGTTGCAGCAACCCCCACCCCCCCTTTAAACTGCAACGTTGTCACGAACTTCCGCACAACGCCTGGCCGGTGGCCAGATACTTGTGGACCGGACCAGGAACTGATCACCGCCATGCCTGATTCCCTGCCCTCGGATTCCGTGGGCTTAGTTAGCCCTCAAACCATCGCTTTTGATGAGCCTCTCGAGCTGGCCTGTGGCCAGACTCTGGACCGTTTCGATCTGGTGGTAGAAACCTACGGCACCCTGAATGCGGATGCCAGCAATGCCATTTTAATCTGCCATGCCCTGAGCGGCCATCATCATGCGGCCGGCTATCACACCATGGAAGAACGCAAACCGGGCTGGTGGGACAGCTGCATTGGCCCCGGCAAACCCATCGACACCCGTCGCTTTTTTGTGGTCAGTCTGAACAACCTCGGCGGCTGCCATGGCAGTACCGGCCCGAGCTCGGTCAGTCCCGCCACCGGCAAGCCTTATGGCCCGGACTTTCCGGTCATTACCGTAGCCGACTGGGTAAGAAGCCAGGCCCGGCTGGCGGATCATCTCGGTATCCGGCAGTGGGCGGCCGTGGTGGGCGGCTCACTGGGGGGTATGCAAGCCTTGCAATGGAGCCTGGACTACCCGGAGCGTCTGCGCCATGCGCTGATCATCGCCTCCACACCCAGGCTCAGCGCTCAGAACATCGCCTTCAACGAGGTAGCACGACAAGCCATCACCTCTGACCGGGAGTTTTATGATGGCCGCTACTACGATTTTGAAACTCTGCCGCGCCGGGGCTTGATGCTGGCAAGAATGGTCGGGCACATCACTTACCTGTCCGACGCTTCCATGGGTGAAAAGTTTGGCCGGGAATTGCGCGAAGAAGCCTACAAGTTCGGTTTTGATGCGGAATTTCAGGTGGAAAGCTACCTGCGCTACCAGGGCGAACGCTTCTCCGAGAGCTTTGATGCCAACACCTACCTGCTGATGACCCGCGCCCTGGACTATTTCGACCCGGCGTATGCCGCCGGCGGCGACCTGGCCAAGGCCCTGGCACCCGCGCAGTGTGAATTTCTGGTGCTGTCATTCAGCACAGACTGGCGCTTCACTCCCGCCCGCTCGGAAGAAATGGTGAACGCTCTGATTCAGGCCCGCAAAAAAGTCAGTTACGCCGAAATCGACGCGCCCTGGGGCCATGATGCCTTTCTGATCCCGACCCCGCGGTATACTGATATCTTTACCGCGTATCTGGACCGGGTTGCACGGGAGGTGGGCGTATGAGAGCAGATCTTGAGATCATTCAACAGTGGGTACAACCGGGTGATCACGTTCTGGATCTGGGCTGCGGCAATGGCACCCTGCTCGATTTTCTGCAGCAGGAACGCGGAGCAACCGGCTTCGGCCTGGAAATCAATCCGGACCACATCACCACCTGTATGGGCCGCGGGGTGAGCGTCATCGAGCAGAACCTGGACACCCAGGGCCTGGATAACTTCGATGACGGCATGTTCGACGTGGTGCTGATGACCCAGGCCCTGCAAGCGGTTCGGCGCCCGGACAAGATGATTGAAGAAATGCTCAGAGTCGGGCGTGAAGGCATTGTTACCTTCCCCAACTTTGCGCACTGGCGACTGCGCTGGGGATTAACTCTCAACGGTCGTATGCCCGAATCGGACGCACTGCCGTATAAATGGTACAACACCCCCAATATCCGGTTGTGTACCTTCAAGGATTTTGAGGCGTTGTGCCGGCAAAAAGGCATTCGGATCAAAAGCCGTCGGGTTGTGGACGGCCAGCATCAGAACAGCTGGCTGGCCAGGTTCTGGCCCAACTTGTTGGGGGAAATCGCCATCTATCGCATCACACGGGAGAACGCATGATGATCACTCGTTCCATAACACAATTACTGACGCTGGCCCTCGGGCTGTTGATGTTGACTCAGGCTCAGGCCGGTCAAAAAGATTTCGGTGAATATCAGGTGCACTGGAGTGTCTTTCCCAGCACCTTTCTGGCCCCTGAAGTCGCCCAGGCCAATAACCTTCAGCGCAGCCGGAGCATTGGTATTATTAATATCTCGATCATGACCGAAGGTGAGCATGGCCAGATTCGCCCGGTGGGTGGGCAGGTTGAGGGCCAGGTTGCCAACGATATCCAGCAGGTGAAATTCCTGGCGTTCCGGCGCATCCAGGAAGGCGACGCGGTCTATTTCATTGCCCAGTACCAATATCGCTCCAGTGAGCTGATGACTTTCAATGTCAAGGCTCGCCCCACCGGCCACAACCAGGACCTTCAGGTCCGCTTTTCCCACACCTTGTTCAATGACTGAGGCCATGAACCAGACACTCGTCATCGCCAGTAACAACAAGGGCAAGCTTGCCGAGCTCAGCGACTTGCTGAGCCCGCTGGGCCTGCAACCGGTGGCCCAGGGCGAACTGGGCGTCAGCGAGGCCGAAGAGCCCGCCGTCACCTTTGTCGAAAACGCCATTCTGAAGGCCCGTCATGCCGCCAGGGCAACGGGCCTGCCCGCGCTGGCCGATGACAGCGGCCTGGCGGTGGACGCCCTGAATGGCCAGCCGGGTGTGCGTTCGGCCCGTTATGCCGGCGACAACGCAACCGATGCCGACAATGTTCAGGCCCTGCTCGCGGCCATGCAGAAGCTACCCGAAGACCAGCGCAGTGCGCAGTTCCACTGCGTGCTGGTCTACCTGCGACACGCCGATGACCCGTCGCCGATTATTTGCCATGGCCGCTGGCCCGGGCAGATTCTGACCAG
>JAWOAO010000380.1:0-3385 GCA_046498485.1 Marinobacter sp.
GTCCGGGTCGTCCAGTTCTTCGATCAGGCGTTTACGGGTGCGCTCTTTGCGGGCCGGGTCTACGCCCAAAGGCTGGCCCTGTTCGTCCAGCACCACATAGGAGCTGATGGAGTAGGGCCCTTCGCTGCTGTTGATGCGGGCGTCGACGATGTTCAGGTTCAGCTGCTCCAGCACCGCCGTGGTGGCGGCAAACAGGGCCACCCGGTCTTTCATGAAGATGATGATCTGGGAGTAGCCGTCGGTCGGCCCGCCCCGGGTATCGCGAATCAGCACTAAGGGATCCGGATTGTCGCCATGGCGGATAATGGCCGCGGTCTGCCAGGCGATGTCGACGGTGGAGTCCTGCAGGAAGTAGTCATCGTCGACCGTGCTCCAGATGTGGTCGATCTGCGCGTCAGTCATGTTCTGGGCGTGCAGGATGTCCCGGGCCTCTTCACGGGTGGCATCAATCCAGGCCTGGCGATCGACCGGGGTATCGGTGCCCCGGCGCAGGGCCCGTTCGGTCTCGATGTAAAGCTGGCGTAGTAAAGACGCCCGCCAGGTATTCCAGAGCTTGGGATTGGTGGCGCTGATGTCGCAGACGGTCAGGATGTACAGGTAGTCCAGATGCGCCTGACTGGGGATGGCGCGGGCGAACGCCTGGATGATGTCCGGGTCTGAGATGTCCTTGCGCTGGGCGGTCATGGACATCAGCAGATGATTCTCCACCATCCAGGACACCAGCTGGGTGTCCCGTTCACTCAGGTGATGGCGCTCGCAAAAGGCTTCGGCATCAATGGCGCCCAGTTCCGAGTGATCACCGCCCCGGCCTTTGGCAACGTCGTGATAGAGGCCGGCAATAAACAGGGTTTCCAGTTTGGGTAACCGGTGGATCAGGCGTGAGGCCAAGGGGTATTCCTCGCGCACGTCCATGGTGTTCAGGCGCACCATGTTACGGATGACCCGCATGGTGTGGGCATCGACGGTGTAGATATGGAACAGGTCGTGCTGCATCTGACCGATGATCTGGCCAAATTCTGGCAGGTAGCGGCCCAGCACGTTGTACTTCTTCATCGCCGACAGCGTCTGGTCAAGGGCGTGGGGCGTGCGCAGCAGCTCCATAAACAGCGTGGTCACCGCCAGATCGGAGCGGAACGCATCATCAATCAGGTGCCGGTGTGCCCGCAGGGAGCGGATCGTGGTCGCCCGAATGCCCTTGATCTCGGAATGCTGGGCCATCAATACGAAAATTTCCATGATGGCGTAGGGGGCGTAAGCGAAGACCTGGTTGTTAATCGCTTCTATATACAGATTGCGCACCTGGAAGCGCTTGTTGAGAGGCCGAATTTCGTCCTCACTACCACCACTGATAATGGCCTCATCGTAATACTGCAGGATAACGTCGGTCAGCTCGGCCAGTGCCAGCACGGTGCGGTAGTAGGACTGCATCATCAGCTCTACCCCGAGGCGTTTGCCTTCGTCCTTGTAACCCAGCATTTCGGCCAGCGCCCGCTGGTGGTCGAACAACAACCGGTTTTCGTTACGGTCGGCAATCAGTTGCAGGCCATAGCGCAGCTGCCAGAGGAAGGTTTCGCCCTGGTGCAGGATCTGGTGCTCTTCTTCGGTCAGAATGCTGAAGCGGGTCAGGTCGGTGGTGTTCTGCAGTCCGAAGTGACGCTTGGTGATCCAGCCAATGGTCTGGATGTCACGCAGAGCGCCGGGAGAGCCCTTCACATTGGGCTCCAGGTTGTATTCGGTGTCGCCGTACTTCTGGTGGCGCCGCTGCTGCTCTTGCCGTTTGGCCAGGAAGTAATCGCGATCCGAGCTGACGTCGTCTGAGTAGATGATATTACTGAGTTCTGCGCGCAAGCCATCCGGGCCGGCAATGGTGCGGGTCTCCAGCAGATTGGTCAGGATGGTGATGTCCTGGCGGGCCGAGGCCACGGACTCGTCGAGGCTGCGCACGCTGTGGCCGATATCCAGCTTGAGATCCCACAGCAGGGTAATGAAGGCGCCCAGGTCGTCCTGCCAGCCTTCTTCTGTGCCGCTGCGTGTCAGGATCAGCAGGTCAATGTCGGAATGCGGGTGCAATTCACCCCGGCCATAACCGCCCACGGCGATCAGCGCGATGTCGGAGGAGCGGGACAGCGGATACCGGTTCCAGATCAGCCGCAGGACTTTGTCGATGGTATTGGCTCTGGCATGAACCAGAGCCCTGACATCGGCGCCCTGACGAAACGCTTCGGCGTCTGCGTCGTAGCTCGTGCGTAACAGTTCCCGGGCGGCAAAAACCGGTGAGGTATCGCTGCTGATGCGGGATTCCAGCTCGCTCCGATTCACCTAGAACGACTCTTCCGAACGTTTGGTGAGCACTTCATAGCCGTCGGCAGTCACCAGGATGGTGTGTTCCCATTGGGCCGAGAGTTTGTGATCTTTGGTGACCACGGTCCAGCCGTCAGCCAGCAATTTGGTATGGAGCTTGCCCTGGTTGATCATCGGCTCGATGGTAAACGTCATGCCTTCCTGCAGTTCCATGCCAGTGCCGGGTTTGCCGTAATGCATCACCTGCGGTTCCTCGTGGAAGACCTTGCCAATGCCGTGGCCACAGTAGTCACGTACCACCGAGTAACGATGTTTTTCAGCGTGCTGCTGGATAACGTGGCCAATATCGCCCAGGCGGGTGCCCGGCTTCACCAGTTCGATACCTTTATAAAGGCATTCCTGGGTAATCTGAATCAAGCGTTCAGAGCCTGGCTTGGGCTTGCCGACAATCCACATCTTGCTGGTGTCGCCGTGGTACTCATTTTTGATGACAGTGACGTCGATGTTGATGATGTCGCCGTCTTTCAGCACTTTTTTCTCTGAGGGTATGCCATGACAGATAACATGGTTAACAGAAGTGCAAACCGACTTCGGGAAGCCTTTGTAGTTGAGCGGGGCGGGTATCGCCTGCTGCTCATTGATAATATAGTCGTGGCAGATGCGATCGAGTTCTTCGGTGGTTACGCCAGGCTTGACGTGCTCGCCGATCATTTCCAGAACGTCGGCGGCCAGGCGGCCGGCTACGCGCATCTTTTCGATTTCGTCGGGGGTCTTGATAGTTACCTGCATCGGGCTTCCTGTTGATTTACATCAAACCAGCATTTTAAGGGTCGGAGGGTTCCGGTACAAGGAAGCATGCAGGTAAAAGTAATGGCATTCGGGCGCAAAATTATGATATAAACGCGCCCGCTGGAAATAAATCCGGCAAATTCACACACGTGTCAGCACGTTGTCCCAGGGTGCCGGCTCCGGTTTTACGGAGGCTGGTTGGGTCAATCGGACGCGTGGAGGCCTAACCCGAAGCTAAAAGGTAAATATCATGGCTCAGGTAAATATGCGTGACCTGCTCAAAGCAGGTGCTCAC
>JAWOAO010000444.1:0-3146 GCA_046498485.1 Marinobacter sp.
TTTGTATTCCTCGGCCACATCGCGGAACACAAGCACCGTGCCGACGACCGTTTCCTCGTTGTCCAGGATGGGCGCGGCGCTGTCAGCTATCTGTTTTTCTTTGCCGTTTCGGGCAATCATCACGGTATCGTTGGCCTCCGTGAAGAAGTCTTCGGCCCGATTGCCTGTGTGATCAAGGTAGCGGATATGGACGAGGCAATTGCCACCCTGAATGATACCAACTTCGGCCTGACCGCAGGCATCATTACCGATTCCCTGGCCCTGGCCACCCGTTTCAAAGCCGACGCCGAAACCGGCTGCGTCATGGTCAATCTGCCGACGGCGGGAACGGATTACCACGTGCCCTTCGGTGGGCGTAAGGATTCCAGTTTCGGCCCGCGTGAACAGGGGCGCTATGCGCGTGAGTTCTACACCGTGGTCAAGACCTGCTACGTCAAGGCGTAAGGAGTCGCGCATGTCCAGACAGATGCTGACCGTGGATGGCTTGCAGTACTCCAACTGGTCCCGGGAGATTTTTGAACAGATGCGCGAGGGCGGCGTGGATGCCGTCCATGCCACCCTGGTCTACCACGAAACCCTGCGCGAGACCCTGACCCGCATTGGTGAGTGGAACCGCCGTTTTGAAGCGCATGGCGACCTGATCATGCCCGTTCATGCGCCGGGCGATATCGAGCGCGCCCGTGAGGCGGGCAAGGTGGGCATCTTCTTTGGCGCCCAGAACTGCTCGCCGATCGAGGACGATATCGACATGGTGGCGGTGCTGCGTCAACTGGGCCTGTTGATCATGCAGCTGACCTATAACAACCAGAGCCTGCTGGCCTGCGGCTGTTATGAGAGCGAGGACAGCGGTATTACCCGCTTCGGCCGTCAGGTGATCCGCGAGATGAACCGGGTCGGTATGGTGATTGATATGTCGCATAGCAGCGAGCGTTCGACCCTGGACGCCATCGAGCTTTCCGAGCGGCCGGTGATTATCTCGCATGCCAACCCGAGCTTCTTCCATGATGCCAAGCGCAACAAGTCGGACAAGGTGCTCAGGGCGATTGCCGAAAACGACGGCCTGCTGGGCTTTTCGGCCTATCCCTTCCACCTGAAGAACGGCCCGGACTGCACCCTGGAGGACTACTGCGACATGATTGCCCGCACCGTTGACCTGATGGGCATTGAGCATGTCGGTCTTGGAACCGACCTGTGCCAGAACCAGCCGACCGCGGTGCTGGAATGGATGCGTAACGGTCGCTGGTCAAAAGAGATGGATTACGGCGAGGGCAGCGCCAGTAATGCGGGTTGGCCCAGGCCGCTGGCCTGGCTGCGCGATAGCCGCGATTTCCCCAACCTGATTGAGGCTCTGCGCGCCAAAGGCTTCGCCGAGCAGGATGTCGCCCGCATCATGGGGCGCAACTGGGTCGCATTGCTGGAACGCACCACGACCCCGATGGCCTAGATGCCCGGAATGGCCGGGCTGATGGGCCACCCCTTAACGATAACAACCTACAATAATCAATAATGAGGTTTCCCCATGGACTCTTCCTCTAACACGCCACACAACAAGGAGAATGCCTCAGGGCTTGGCAAGTTCGGCGACCCTGTCGTGCTTGGGCTTAGCGGCGGCTTTGTCATCCTGTTTGTCGTTCTTTCGCTGATCAATACCGAGGGCGTTGCCGGCGCCATTTCAAGCGGCTTTGCCTGGACCGCCGCCGTGCTGGGCGCGTATTTCCAGTTGCTTTTGCTACTGACTTTTTTTATTGCCATTGGCCTGGCAGTGTCACCGGCGGCCAGTGCCAGGGTGGGCGGTCTTGAGTCGCCTGAGTTAAGCACCTTCAAATTGCTGTCGATCATCATGTGTACCCTGCTGGCCGGGGGCGGGGTGTTTTTTGCCGCCGGTGAGCCGGTGTATCACTTTGTGGTGACGCCGCCGGCCTTTGATAGCGAAGCCGGCACGGTGGAGGCGATTGCCAGTGCGCTGGCGCAGTCCTTCATGCATTGGGGGTTTCTGGCCTGGGCGGTGCTCGGCTCATTGACGGCGATTGTGCTGGCCTATTGGCACTACGACCGCGGCCTGCCGCTGCAGCCGCGTACCCTGCTTTACCCGGTACTGGGGCAGCGCCTGATGCGCAGCTGGGTCGGCGGTGTGGTCGATGCCTGCTGCGTGATTGCGGTGGTCGCGGGCACCGTTGGCCCGATCGGCTTTCTGGCCACCCAGGTCAGCTTTGGCCTGCATGAGCTGTTTGGAATCAGTGAAGGCTACATTACCCAGCTGATGATCCTTGTTGTACTGGGCGCTGTATACGTCACCTCTGCGGCGACCGGTATCCATAAAGGCATCCAGCTGCTCAGCCGTTTTAACGTCTTTCTGGCACTGGCGATTGCGGCGGTTATCTTTGTGTTTGGCCCGACGCTGTTCTTTACCAACGCCTATCTGCAGGGGTTCGGTGTCTATATCAGCTCCTTCTTTGCCATGGCCACCATGACCTCGGAAACTGCGCCGGGCTGGTGGATGCAGTGGTGGACGGTGTTCTTTTTTGCCTGGTTTATCGGTTACGGCCCGCTGATGGCGATTTTCGTGGCGCGTATCTCCCGCGGCCGAACCGTTCGCCAGATGATTCTTGCCGTGGCGGTGATGGCGCCGATTGCCACCACCGTCTGGTTTACCCTGCTGGGCGGAGCCGGTATCCATTACCAGCTAAGCGGTGTAATTGACCTGGCCGAGGCGCTCAACAACTTCCAGTTTGATGTGGCGACCCTCACCGTGGCCCAGGCGCTGCCGGGGGGTGTTGTCATGGCGCTGGCGATCCTGCTGCTGACCACCATCTTTGTCGCCACTACCGGTGACTCGATGAGCTATGCGATTGCCGTGGTGTGTACCGGCCATGATCAGCCGCACACCGCCGTGCGGATTTTCTGGGGCATCACCATGGCGCTGATGGCGGCCATCCTGCTGTATATGGGCGCCGGACAGATCGGTGTGCTGCAGCAGTTTATCGTGATTACCGCGATTCCCGTTTCCCTGGTGCTGCTGCCCTCGCTGTGGCTGGGCCCGCAAGCAGCCTACGCCATGGCGCGCGAGCAGGGGCTGAGCACCCGCAAGAAGGTGGTTGTTCATGAGTAACCGCGAATGGGGGCTGGCGGCGTTGAATCTGCGCTGT